>DATMQU010000530.1:0-5641 GCA_035566715.1 Vicinamibacteria bacterium | reverse complement strand
AAGGGGTCGAGTGGAGTGTATGTAGGCCTCCGGGAGGCGTTCTAAGCTGGTGTCGAGCTGACGCGCCCACATGACGGGCGCTACGGCCAGGAGGGCCGGAAGTTAAGCACGTGGAGCGTCGAGACCCCCGCCGACGTTTGGCGGACGCCGCGGGAAGCGTGAACGGCACTTTGAGGACGCCGACTCCGATGAGTTACAATAAGTCCACGTGAGAGCACCCTTCGGAAGGTAAAGGAATGGCCAAGCGCGTCCTGGTCGTCGACGATCACGTCCCGACCCGCTCTCTCATCCGCACGCTCCTAGAGGCGGAGAAGACCGAGACGTTCGAGGTTGTGGAGGCGGGATCGGGCACCGAGTGCCTGAAGGCTGCCGACCAGAGGGGTCCCTTCGACTTGGTCTTGCTGGACGTGAACCTCCCCGACATGGATGGCTACGCGGTGTGCAAGGCCTTGCGGCACGTCGACAAGAAGGTGCCCATCGTATTTGTGACCGCCAAGGGCGACCTGAAGGACTACACCACCGGCCGGGACGCCGGGGGCGATTCCTACCTCGTGAAGCCCATAGCCCGGGCCGCGCTCCGATCGATCGTCAGCCTCTTCACCAGCATCGAGCGGAGCAAGAATCCCGACCAGGCGTCAGGCGCGAAGCCGTGAGCCCCCTCGACAGCGCGCACCACGGCCATATCGCTATCGTCCACGAGGACCCGGAGCGGGCGGAGGCCTTGGCCCAGATTCTGCGCTCCGTCGGGCATCGGGTAACGGCCGTGCCCCCCGGCCGCCGCGTCGTTCAGGGTGTGATCGATTGCGCGCCCGACCTCCTCATCGGCTCCCTCTCCCTGATCGACCCCAGCCTGGGCACGGTCGTGCGGAGCGTACGCCAGGCCCTCGGGCAGGAACCTCCCGTCCTCGTGGTCTTCCGCTTCGACGCCCGCGACGTGCCACCGGAGACGGACGAGGTGTTGCGCGAACCCGTGGACGCCGTGGAGTTGGAGTTGAGGGTGTCGCGGCTCCTCCGAAACCAGGCCGAGAGACGGATCCTCCAGCGCAAGGCGCAGGAGCTGCTGGGCCTCTACAAGATGTCCTGGGCCTTCTCGCTCGCGGGGGGAGCGGGCGCGCTCTTCGGCCATCTGTCGCGGCAGAGCGCGGAGCTGCTGAAGGCGGAGCGCGGGCTGGTCTTCCTCTTCGAGCCTGAGCGGCGCCAGATGGTCGCCCAGGGCCCCGGTTTTGGGCTCACCCCCGAGCAGGTCAGCCGGGCCCGCTACCCCGTCGACGGAGAGGCCCGCTCGCGCTGGAACTTCCGCAAGAACGGCCCCCTCGTCTCGAACAAGGCCCAGGCCGACACCCGTCTCCTCGCCGACGTGGTGCAGGACCTGGGGATCAGCTCGGTCATGATCGCCCCCATCACGCGGGGGCCCCAGATCCAGGGACTGCTCATGGTGGCGGACCGTCCCGCCCGCACTCCTTTCGGGGACGAGGACCTGAACCTGCTCCTGGCCCTGGCCGGCCAGGCCACGGTGGCGGTGGAGAACCTGCGCCTGCACGAGGAGATCAAGCGCGCTAACGTCCTTCTCCAAGAGTACGATCGGCTGAAGAGCGAGTTCGTGGGCATCGTGGCCCACGACTTCCGGCGGCCGCTCATGGCCATCCGGGGATTCGCAGAGCTGGTGCTGGAGGAGGAGGACCTCACCGCCGAAGCCCGGCGTGAGTTCATGCGCACGGTCATCAGCGAGACCGAGCACCTGGCCCTGCTCGCCAACGACACCCTCCTCATCACCCAGATCGAGACCGGTCAGTTCTCTTTCAACTTCAGGGAGGTCGACCTCGGGCCCTTCATCCTCGACGCCGTTCCCCTGGGCCTGTCCGACCATTCCGTGCTCATGGACATTCCGGCCGGGTTTCCAAAGATCGTCGCCGACCCCGAGCGCCTGCGCCAAGTCATCACCAACCTGACCATGAACGCGGTGAAGTACTCGCCGGGTGGCGGCTCCATTACGGTTCGCTGCCGGGAGCGCGGGGCCCACCACGTGGTCATCGAGGTCCTCGACCACGGCCTCGGCATCCCCCAAGACCAGATCAGCAAGCTCTTCCAGAAGTTCGCGCGGGTTCGGGATGAGAAGCACCTAGCCATCTCAGGCACCGGCCTCGGCCTCTACATATGCCGGCTCATCGTCGAGGGCCACGGCGGCCAGGTCTGGGTGGAATCGGAGGTGGGCAAGGGCAGTACGTTCGGCCTGGTCCTGCCCCTGGACGCGCGGACCGCGCAAAAGGCGGTCAAGGAGACGACCGAACGCGCACCCCTCCAGAGCCCCGCGTCTCCCTCTTGAGGCCAGGCCGGCCACGGACACACGAACCGTGACCAACAGATGCCTCGGCCTCGCCGTTGTGGCGGCGGCCTTTGCACTTCCCCCCGCCGTAGGCCGCGCCGGCGATGCCCCCGAAGGACTGGATGCCCGGGTCCGCGGTTTCCTCGAGCGCGCCCGCCACGATTGGCACGATCTCAACGTCCCCTACGAGGATGGCCAGGTGCTTCACGATCTGATCGTGAAGAAAGGCTTCAAGCGTGGCCTGGAGATCGGGACGTCCACCGGCCACTCCGGCGTCTGGATCGCGTGGGCGATGAGCCAGACGGGGGGGAAGTTGGTGACGATCGAGATCGACGAGCGGCGGCACGAGATCGCCAAGAAGAACTTCGAGGCGGCGGGGGTTTCGCGCTTCGTCGACGCCCGCTTCGGCAATGCCCACGAGCTGGTCAAGGAGCTGCCCGGGCCCTTCGACTTCGTCTTCTCCGACGCGGACAAGGACTGGTACACCCAATACTTCAAGGATCTCGACGGGAAGCTCACGGTTGACGGCTGCTTCACCGCCCACAACGTCCTCGACGGCTTCGCCGGCGTGGGGGCGTTCCTGGACTACGTGCGGGCCCGCCCCAACTACGTGACGACCATTGACCACACCAGCCGGTCCGGGATCTCGGTCAGCTGTAAGACCCGATAGCGTTCGGGCGGTTCCACTCCGTGTTGGACCAGCTCAAGGCAGGGCACCGCGCACTGACGGGCGCCGAGTGCTCGGTGCAGTAGATGGACGTCCAACACTGCAAATGAGCTGCCAGCCTCCCGCACGCCGCACCGAGTGTGGTCACGGCCGTGGCTCGTCAGCTCCATCCGCTCGTTGGACGACGCCTTCCCGTCGTACCCTCTCGGTACTCGCGTCTGGATGAAATCCGCAGTTTGGACAGGCGACTTGAAACATGGCTGCCATTCGCGCCTCGGACATCTTGCGATTGCAGAAGGTGTGCCATACGACGGCGACGCGACACTTTGGGCAACGCACTGCCAGGCACTGAAACACAAAACCGACAGCCCCGATTGCCGTTCCAATGAGCGTTAAGCGGACGCCAAGGCGCTGCCACCATCCGGCAACCAGGACAAGCCCGCCCGATAAGACGATCGCCTGGGCCAGGCGAAGCCGTCCCGCCTGGCCAGTGACCTCCGCGAAGGAAGGAGGCCGGCGGGGCGGAGAGAGTGGAGGCTCGCCCGCCTTGATGCGACGCTGTTCCTCTTTGATCGTGTCGAGGAGGCTCACGGATCGCGCTGCGCGAGACGGCCTCTCGTGCGATGAGTCTCCATACTTGGGACGAATGTAGGGCTCCTTCATCAGGCCAGCGGCGAAGTCGTAACCACAGTCACAGCGTTCCGCCGTCGGGGGATTCACGAGGCGGCATCTCGGGCAATTCACGGCTCGCGTCTCCCTATCAGGCACCGCTGCGCTGGAGGGTCTGCCTAACACCGCGCTAAGCTGCGGCGCCCGTGCGCGAATGCGCATGCGAGCGCCTTGCTGGCTCCACTGGCTGCCGCTCCCTCGCGAGGCGCCGCCAGCTTCAGCGCATTGTTGGACGGCACTTTACTTGACTCCTGCACGCAAAAGTCGGATGACCCCCTCGACGATGTTGCGGTGAGCCTCTGGGGTGAGGATTCCTGCACGACGCAAGACGATGGACTCGCTGGCGGTGAACAGCTTTCCTGGTCGGGCGAAACTCTGCCGAGGGAGACCACCCTCCGCGAACGAAGCGGCTTCAAGCGGCAAGGCCGCAGGATCGCCGTAGGGATTGCTGGTTATCTGGCACAGCAGCCAGTCCCTACCGGCAGAGGCCAGAACCAGGGCGGGTCGCAGCTTGGAGGAGGAAAGATCGGAAAACGGGAAGCGAACCAGAACGACTAGGCCGACCCTAAGTCCGCCCACGCTGCGTCTTCCTCTGGACGGTTCCAGTCGGTCGCTAGAGCAGCTTCGCTGAGGAGGGCAGTCTCAGAAACCGGAGGTACACCCACAACGGTGATGAGCAGCTGCGAGCCCGGTGCGAGAGCGACAGGCTCCTTCGTCCGGATGTTGCCCTTCGCGTCTACCTCGGCTTCGATGGTCTTCGGCATGTTCTTACTCTACTCCCACCCCCGGTGCCCGTTCAACACGCGGATAAGCTGCGGCGCCGGTACGGGAATGCGCACGCGGGGGCGGCACCGACCCTACTGCGGCACCGCCGCCGCCAGGCGTCGTCGGCTCCATCCGATCGTTGGACCCGCGTGCCGATAGGTATTTGCCTGTGCTTCGAATGAACTCATCACCTCCCGCGAAAGTGCACAGCAAAGACATAGGGAGTATATCTATTGAGCTCCTGCCTAGTTCCGACGTCGTATTCAGCAACGCTAATGGTGAGGGTGGGAGCAGGAGTTCGTGCGATGTCACCACGCGAAGCAAACAAGTCCTCAGCAAGCACGGCGGTTTCGGTGGTCTCGGGTGAGCAGTAGAAGTCGCGAGAGGGTGGCGCCTAGTTTGCATCGAAGACTCGGTAGACACAGCGGTCTACGCGAGCTGAGGTTGTCAGGTAGGCGAGTGCAGTGTAGCTCGTATCGAACCTGAGAGTGAGGCTACCGTCACTTGCTGGCACGATCTGAACAGAAGTGGGGTCTGCGGGGCGCCCCTGCCAGATCTCGTAGCGAAGAAGGCGTGGGGGGCCCGTATAGTGACAGGCGCCCGCTGACAGCAGTATCGGCAGGATAACGAACCGCTTCCAGTTGCTATTATTCACAAAGGTCGCTCTCCGCGCGCGGTCGAACACCGAGATAAGCTCAGAAGCCCGCGCATTCTAGGGAGCGCGGGCTTCGTCAGTTTCATCTCGTCGTTAGCCCTCCTCATGTCCATAAGGAAACCTGGGCAGCAGGACCCGGTGCGTATTGCGGTGAATGACCGCGTAGGTCTCAGGCTGATTCTCGACGGCCGCCACAGCAACGCCGACGGCACGACGGCACCACGGAACGCCGCCCCCAGCCCCGGACGTTGTGCTTCGTACCACTCGAACGCCTCTTCAACGTCGGCCTCAGCATCTGGCGTGAAGAGGGCCGGCTTCACCGAGACTTAAGACGTTCCCGAGCTTCAGACCACGGACGGCCAAGTCGCCGGCCCGCCCTTACGTCATCTTCTAGGGCGTCCAGACGCCTATCCAGTTCCGCCCGCTGAAGGTCAGAAAGGGAATACCCGTTGGGTGTGCCGGAAGATGATGAAGGTGTTCTTTGGAACGAGAAGGCAGTAAGCCACCGCGCTTGCGCCCAGAAGCGCGAGGATGATCGCGCCTAGCTTCATGTAACGTCCGC
>DATMQU010000529.1:0-4813 GCA_035566715.1 Vicinamibacteria bacterium | reverse complement strand
CCTTGCCGCGCTCCCATTCGCGCACGAGGGGGGGCGTGGGCGGAGCCACGGCGCGGTCGGCGTAGACCCCGCTCATGGCGCTCTCCGGCTCCGGGAAGGGGCTGGCCTCCGCGAAGGCCAGGTCCTCCCGGAGGGAGGTCTCGATGGAGGCCACGATCGCCGCCAGCTCGTCCTTGCTGGCGATCCCCTGGCCGAGGAGGTGGCCCTCGAAGCGAAGGAGGGGGTCCTTGCGGGCCCATTCCTCCAGCATCTGCCGGGGCACGTACTTCATGTCGTCGTGCTCGGCGTGCCCGCGCATGCGCATGGTGTCGGCTTCGATGAGGGTGGGGCCCTGGCCCCGCCGCGCCCGCTCGATGGCCCCGCGGGTCACTTCGTAGACGGCGAGCACGTCGTTGCCGTCCACTTGTTCCCCGAAGCAGCCGTAGGCCTGGGCCCGGTCCACGAAGCGGGTGTTGGCGGTCTGCTTGTAGGTGGGGGTGGAGTAGGCGAACTTGTTGTTCTCCACGATCACGACCAGGGGCGCCTTCTGGACGCAGGCGAAGTTGAAGCCCTCGTGGAAGGCCCCCGTGGAGACGCCCCCGTCCCCGATCCAGGTCAGGGCCACCGTCCGCTTGCCCTTCATGCGCTCGGCGATGACGGCCCCGGTCAGGACCGGCACCACGTCCCCCAGCATGGAGATCACGGAAGGCATGCTGCCCGCCTCGGAGAGCCAACCGAAGTGCACGTTGAGGTCGCGGCCCCGGGTGGGGCCGGTGGCCCGGGCCATGTACTGGGCGAACACGTCCCGGGGCCGCCCGCCCCGCACGAAGATGGCCCCCAGGTTGCGGATGAGGGGCGTGAAGATGTCGCCCACGTCCAGCGCGTAGGCGCTCCCCACCGAGCAGCCCTCCTGGCCCAGGCTGCGGTAGAGGCCCCCCACCACTTTGCCCTGGCGGTAGAGATTGGTGAGCTTCTCCTCGGCCAGGCGGTTGAGGTTGAGATAGTGGTAGAGCTCGAGGAGCTGGGCCTTGCTCAGCTGGGCCGCGGGGGGCTTGGCCGCCGGAGCGGGGCTGGACATCTAGGCGTCGATGGCATGACCGTAGACCGCCTCCGCCGCCTGCATGAGCACCTCGGGCAGGGTGGGGTGGGGGTGCACGGTCCGGAAAATCTCCTCGGTGGTGGCTTCCAGGCGAAGGGCCACGCAGGCCTCGGAGATGAGATCGGTGGCGTGGGGTCCCACGATGTGGACGCCGAGGACCTCGTCGTACTTCCCGTCCGACACCACCTTCACCAGCCCCTCGGGGTGGCCCAGGATGCGGGGCTTGGCCAGGTTGCCGAAGGAGAACCGCCCCACCCTCACGTCGTAGCCCCGCTTCTTGGCCTCGGCCTCCGTGAGCCCCACCCCCGCCGTCTCCGGCGAGCAATAGGTGGCGGAAGGGATGCGGTCGTAGTTCAGAGGCTCGGTGTTCCGGCCGGCCAGGCGCTCGGCCACCCCGATGCCCTCGAAGGAAGCCACGTGGGCGAGCTGGGGATGGGGCCGATCGTCTATGCTCACCACGTCTCCGATGGCGTAGACGCCGGGCTCCGGGGTCTCCATGCGGGGGTTGACCCGGATCAAGCCGCGATCCAGGGGAATCCGGGCCGTCTCCAGCCCGAGGCCGTCGGTGACGGGCCCCCGGCCCACGGCCAGGAGGAGCAGGTCCGCGGTCAGGGTCTTTGTCTCCCCGGCGGCGGTGGTGAAGGCGACCTCCACCCCGGCCGGGGTCTTGATGGCGGCCTGCGTCCTCGCCCCCGTGTGGATCGTCATCTGCTTGCCGAGGACCTTGCCCGCCTCGGCCGATATCTCCTCGTCCTCCAGGGGGAGCACGCGGGGCAGCATCTCGATCACGGTGACGGCGGAGCCAAAGCGGGCGAAGATGGAGGCGAACTCGATCCCCACCGCCCCCGCCCCGATGACGATCAGGCTCTTGGGAATCTCCGAGATCTCGAGGATCTCGTCGGAGGTCACGATGGCCCGGCCGTCGGGGACGATGCCGGGAAGGCTCTTGGGGCGGGAGCCGGTGGCGAGCAGGATGGCCCGGCTCGCCACCCGCCTCTCCTCCTTCTCGCTCGTCACCACCACGGTGCCCTTTCCCTCCAGTCGCCCCTGGCCCTTGAAGAGGGTGATCTTGTTCTTCTTGAAGAGGTAGGTCTCGATCCCCTTGCTGAGCCGGGTGACGATGCGCGCCTTCCGGCTCATCACGGCCGGGAAGTCGATCCCGATCTTCTCCGCCACGATGCCGAACTCCTTGCCATTCTTCAGGTCCTCGTAGAGGTCGGCGGTGTGCAGGAGGGCCTTGGTGGGGATACAGCCCCGGAGGAGGCAGGTCCCCCCGCAGCCGGTGGGGTCCCGCTCCACGACCGCGGTCCGGAGGCCCATTTGGGCGGCCCGGATGGCGGCCACGTAGCCGCCCGGTCCGCTCCCGATCACGGTCAGGTCGAAGGTCTCGCCGTTGGCCAAGGTTTTCTCCTCGATGACGATGGACGGAAGCCCAAGCTACCAGATGGCGGTGGGGCTGACAAGGCGCGGCGGGGCGTCTGATAGAATCGGGGATCGCCAATGTCTGAGCCGGTGTTCATCGTGGTCTCGATCTTTATCCTCCTCCTGGGGAACGGCTTCTTCTCGGGGAGCGAGATCGCGGTCATTTCCGCCCGCCGAAGCCGGATCGAGGCCCTGGTGGGGGAGAACAGCAAGGCCGCGCAGCGGGTGAAGGAGCTCCAGGACAACATGGATCACTTCCTCGCCACCGCCCAGATCGGGGTGACGGTCATGGGCACTCTGGCGGGCGTGCTCGGGGGATACCTGGCCAGCCGCCACTTGGATCCCTGGCTCCGGGCGTCCTCCTTGGCGCGCTATCTGCCCGCCTCCTTCGAGGCCGCGTTCATCGTGGGCCTGGGGATCGTGTACGTGGAGCTGGTCCTGGGCGAGCTCGTGCCCAAGGCCCTGGCCCTGCAGTTCACGGAGACGGTGGCTCTCCTCGTCTCCTGGCCCTTCCAGGTCATGTCGCGGGCCTCCCGCCTGCTGGTGGCCGTCCTCACCGCCTCCACGCGGGGGGTGCTCCGGCTCTGCGGGGTGCGCGAGTTCGGGGGGCGGACCTTCGTCTCCGAGGAGGAGATCAAGCACCTGGTGAAGGAAGGACGCCAGCAGGGCGTGCTCAACCAGACGGAGATGGAGCTGATCCACAGCGTGTTCGAGTTCACGGACACCCCCGTGCGCAAGGTGATGGTGCCCCGGCCCAAGATCTTTGCCCTCGACGCCAACACCCCCCCCGACGAGGTGGGGAGCCTGATCGTGGAGAGCGGCTTCTCGCGCATTCCCGCCTACGAGGGCTCCGTGGACAACATCGTGGGCCTCCTCTATATAAAGGACGCCCTGCGCCTGCTGGAGAAGCGGCAGCCCGTGGTCGTGCGCAAGATCCTGCACCCCGTGCACTTCGTCCCCGAGACCAAGAAGGTGGGCTCCCTCCTCAAGGAGCTGCAGAAGCGCCGCACCCACATGGCGGTGGTGATCGACGAGCACGGCTCCGTCACCGGCCTCGTCACCCTCGAGGATCTGCTGGAAGAGATCGTGGGCGAGATCCAGGATGAGTATGACTGGGAAGAGCGCCCCGTGGAGCGGCTTCGCGACGGCTCGCTGGTGGTGGAGGGGACGGTCACCGCGGCCGAGCTGCGCGAGGGCTTTCAGGTGCCCCTCCCGGAGTCCCCGGAATTCGAGACCGTAGCCGGCTTCATGCTGGACCGCCTCGGCTCCGTTCCCAAGGGCGGGGAGGTGGTGAGGGTGGGGGACTACCGTCTGACCGTCGTGGACGTGGAGCGTAACCGCATCAGCAAGGTCAAGATCGAGAAAACGCCGGTCTCCGCCAAGGCCTGAGGGCGGCGGGGGCGGTCAGGGCGGCGGGGGGGACGGGCTGGGAGCGGGGGGTCGGATGGGCTCGATCCGGGGCTCCGCCGGCGGTCGGGGTGACGGCACCGGGGGGGGGACGCCGGGAACGTCGAAGAGCAGGGGCGCGCTCTCGCCCCCGACCTGGAACGAGCGCAGGTCCTCCTCCGTGATCTGTGGGCGGCGCACGACGTGGGGAGTGAGGGTCATGACGATGTCCGTCTCCAGAACCTCCCTCCGGTTGTGCGAGAAGATGTGCCCCAGAACGGGGATGCTGGCCAGGCCGGGGATGCCGGTCAGGCTCAGGCGCTCCTGGTCGTTGATGAGGCCGGCCAGGATGTTGGTCTCGCCGTCGCGCAGCCGGATCACGGTCGTGACCGTGCGGCTGTTGAAGGTGGGCAGGCCCTGGTAGCCCGGCGGCCCCACGGCGGAGACGTCCAGCTTCAGGTTGAGCGTCACATCGCCGTCGTGATGGACGCGGGGGGTGATGTCGATGTTCACCCCCACGTTCTTGTATTCAAACGAGGTGATGGGCTGCTGGGGCAGCCCGCCCTGGGCGATGGCCGAGAAGGTGGTGACGGGCACCGGCACCTGGTCCCCGAACCGGGCCTGCGCGGTCTGGCCCTCGGAGGTGCGGAGCTGGGGGTTGGCCAGGATTCGGGTGGAACTGTCCTGCTGGAGGAGGCGGTAGATCACGCCCGGCAGGGCGGTGACCACCAGGCTCGACTTTGCGTAGAGGTCCTCGTTCAGGGTGGTCTTCTTGGTGGGATCGGGGAAGATGCCCCCCGCCACCCCTTCGATCCCCTGGGACTCCAGGCCGGAGCTGATCTGGATCCCGTACTCCTTGAGCTTGGTCCGGTTCACCTCCAGGATCTCGACCTCCACCACCACTTCCGCCCGCCGCTTGTCCACCAC
>DATMQU010000528.1:0-4893 GCA_035566715.1 Vicinamibacteria bacterium | reverse complement strand
CGCCGCGGGCGAGGAGCGCCTCCGCGAGATGGCTGCCCACGAAGCCGGCGCCGCCCGTGATCAAGGTCTTCATTCCAGCATGTCCTCCCGTATGGTCTCGTCGGCCTGGATGGGGCGGGCGGCCCGACGCCCGATCACGCGGTGGGCCTCCCGGGGCGGAAAGCCGGGCTCGAAGCGCGCGTCTGTGCGCTTGAAGGCCAGCATGGGGGCGGTCAGAACCTCCCCCCGCGGGATGAGGCCCCCGGCCACAATGGAGCGCGCCATCTGCCGGCGCAGGCGCCGCGCGCCCTCGCTCTCCGCGGCCGCCCCGTCCCCCCGGGCCCGCTCCGCCTGCCGGAGCAGCTCGACCATGCGATAGAAGTCCTCGGGGCTCAGGGAGGGCTGGTAGTCGGGCCCCTTGCGGGTGCGGTCCAGGGTGAACGGCTTCACCACGAGGTCGGCCCCGTGGGCGGCGGCGAGGGCGGGGGCCAGGAGGGCGAAGGCGCTGCCCCCGTCCGTCTGGTCCAGGAAGCCCACGGGAACTCGGTAGGACTCCTTCATGGCCAGGAGGTCGCGGAAGCGCAGCTCCTCCAGCGGCGCGGGCACGGTGGGCAGGCCGTGGAGCAGCCCCAGCGGACCCCCCACCAGGTCGCAGGCCTCGCGCACGACCCCCTCCGGCACCGCCCCCACGGTCAGGAGCACGGGCCGGCCCAGGCTCCCCACCGCGCGGATGAACTCCGGGTTCTCCATGTCCGTGGTGTGGACCTGGTGCGCGTCCACCCCCGCCTCCGCGGCCAGCTCCAGGCTAGCGTGGTCGAGGGCCTCCGCGAGCACGGCCAGGCCGGAGGCCTTGGCCGCCTTGAGCACGCCCCGCCACTCCTTGGCGCTGAGCTCGACCGCGTCCAGGTTCCGCCGGCCCGGGTGGCGCCGAACCACGAGCAGGTCGGATCGGAAGATCTGGAACTGGATCGCGTCCGCCCCCATCGTGAAGGCGGCCTCGATCATGCGCTGGGCGGTCTCCGCGGAGCCCTCGTGGGCGGAGGCCACCCGGGCCACGATCACGCAGGCCTGGCCCTCTCCCACCTGCCGCGCCCCCAGGCTGAACGTGGTCGGTCTCATGGCCTAACAAGCTATCACGCCGCCCCCGCGGGCGCGCCGGTCGCGGCCCGCAGGCGGGCGAGGAGGCCCTCCCCCGTCTCCCCCGCCTGCGGCTCCACGGTCGCGACCGCGCCCGCCCGGCAGGCGAGGAGGAGGGGGCCGCCCGCCCTCCCCAGGCACACCACCGCGGGGTGGACCGCGCGGAGGACGGCGGCCGCCTGCTCGAACCGAGAGACCGCGCGGGGGAGCCAGACGAGCATGAGCTCGGCCAAATCGCGCCGGGCCAGGTCGGCGAAGGCAACCCCGCGGTGGTTGAAGGCGTCGCCCAGGGCGGGGCTCCGGCGGAGCCGCCCCCAGGTCTCCCGCAAGCGCCGGGAGGCCGCCCGCACCTCCCGCAGCGCCGGGTAGTCCTCCAGGGAGGGTCGCGGGGTCCTTGCCCCCACCGTCACCGCGAAGGGGCAGAGGAGGGGGTCCCCCGCGGCCGCGCGTGCGAGCGAGGCCAGCCCCTCCTCGGCGGAGAGGAAGAGGAGGGCCACCGCCCGGCCGCCGCCGGCGGGCGGGGGCGGGCCAGGGGAGAGCCACGCGCGGAGCGCGCGCGCGACCAGGGCCAGGGCCAGGGCCCGGCCCCGGAACGCCGCCCCCCGGCCCGCCCCCCAGGGCCGGGGCTGGGGGCCATGGTAGAGGATCCCGCGCCGCGTGCAGGCCCGGCCGAGGAGCAGCGCGGTCGGCCCCTCAAGGCCCACCGCCTCCACCTCGTCGGGCGTCTCCTCTTCCAGAAGGAGCTCGACGGTCTCGATGACGCGCACGTAGTATCCGAGCCGGGGGGACGCGCGCCAGAAGTCATCGAGCAGGTCGGCCAGGCTCAGGCCCTTCCACTCCACGAGCTCGCGGAAGCTCCGCCCATCCACGAGGGGGATGCGTGGCCAAGCCCGGCTCCAGCGCAGGGCCGCCCGCTCCACCCCCTCCGCCTGGGCGGGGGGGAGGTCGGCGGTCCGGAAAGGAATGGACGCGGCGTCGAGCGCGCCGCGCTTGTCGCCCCAGAGCACGAAGACCGCCCCTTGCCGGTGGTGGCGCCGGGCCCGGTCGGGGGATCCCCCTCCCCAGAAGACGAGGGTCTTCACGTTTAGGGGCGGTCGGGGGCCGGCCGCTTCCGGGGCCGGAAGCCGTAGCGGAAGCGCAGGAGGGCGAAGTTGGCGAGGGCCATGTAGATCTCCTGGCCGGTCAGCTTGGAGGCTTCCCGCGCCCGGTTCTTGAAGTGGATGGGCACTTCGCCCAGCCTGAAGCCGTGGACCCAGGCCTGGTAGGCCATTTCCCCGTGAACCACGTAGCCCTTGATCTTGATGCGGTCGAACTCCGTGGCCTCCAGGACCTCGCGGCGATAGGCGCGGAAGCCGCTGGTGGTGTCCCGGACGGGGACGCCGGCCACGAGCGCGATGTATTTGTTGGCGAGCCAGGAGAGGACGGCCCGCGAGAGGCCCCATTCCGACGTACCACCCCCCGGGACGTAGCGGGAGCCGATGACCATGTCGCAGGTCTCGAGCTTCTCGAGAAACTTGGGGATCTCCCGGGGATGGTGGGAGAAATCGGCGTCCATCTCGAAGAGGATCCGGTACCGGCGGGGATCGGCCAATCCCTTCTTGAACGCCGCGATCACGGCCGCGCCCCGTCCCCCCTTCTCCGCGCGCTCGATGAGCTCCACCCGCCCGGGGTACGCCGCCCCCGCGGCGCGGACGGCCTCCCCGGTGCCGTCGGGGCTGCCGTCGTCCGCCACCCACACGTCGATCTCCTCCCCCTGGGCCAGGAGCTCGTGGATGAGCGGGCCCACGTTGTCCCGCTCGTTGTAGGTGGGGACCACGACCAGGACCCGGCCCCTCACCCCACACCGACCGTGGGGTGGGCGGTGGCCTCGCGCAGGGCCGCCGCCACCGCGTGGGCTTGGGCGTCGCTGAGCTCGGGATAGAGGGGAAGGGAGAGGATCTCCCGGGCCGCCCGCTCCGCCACCGGAAAGTCGCCCTCCCGTCCGCCCAGGTCGGAGAAAGCGGGCTGGAGATGGAGGGGGATGGGGTAGTGGATGAGGGTGCCCACGCCCCGCTCGAGGAGGGCCGCGGCCAGGGCGTCGCGCCGAGGATGGCGGACCACGTAAAGATGATAGACCGCGTGCGCGTAGGGCTGTTCGCGGGGCAGGGTCACCCCCGCGCCCTGGAGCTCGGAAGAGTAGAGGGCGGCCAGGGCCCGCCGCCTCTTCGTCCAGGCCGGGAGGTGCCGGAGCCCGACCCTCAGGATCGCGGCCTGCAGCTCGTCCAGGCGGCTGTTGGTGCCCAGCGTCTCGTGCCGGTAACGGTCGCTCTGCCCTCCGTTGCGCAGGCGCCGGAGGCGGTCCGCGAGGGACTTCTCCGCCGCGAGCAGGGCCCCTCCATCGCCGAGGGCGCCCAGGTTCTTGGTGGGGTAGAAGGAGAGGGCCCCCAGCCCGCCCAGGGTGCCCACCGGCCGGCCCTTGTAGAGCGCCCCGTGGGCCTGGCACGCGTCCTCGAGGACGTGGAGGCGGCGGTCCTTGGCCAGGGCCAGGATGGGGTCCATGTCCGCGGGATGGCCGTAGAGATGGACGGGCACGATGGCCTTCGTCCTCGGCGTCACCGCCCGCTCCGTGGCCTCCGGGGAGATGTTGAGCGTCTGGGGGTCCACGTCGGCGAAGACGGGCCTCGCACCCGCGGCCACGATGGCGAGGGCGGTGAAGGCGGCGGTGAGCGGCGAGGTCACGACCTCGTCCCCCGCCCCCACCCCCAGCGCGGCCAGGCCCAGATGGAGGGCGTCCGTGCCGCTGGCGACCCCCACCGCGTGCTCGGCCCCGAGCGCCCGGGCCAGCTCCGCCTCCAGGGCCTCCCCCTCCGGCCCCAGGATGAACCGGCCGGAGTCGAGCACCCGGGCCAGGGCGGCGTCCAACTCCCCCCGCAGGGCGGCCACGCGCGCCCTGAGGTCCACGAAGGGGACGCTGGTCAAAGGTACTGCTCCTGGTTTGCGCGGTAGTAGGCGATGGTGTCCGCGAGCCCCTGGCGGAGCGGCACCCGCGGCTCCCAGCCCAGCAGCTTCCGGATCTTGGTGGTGTCCGCGTAGAAGTCGCCGATGTCGATCCTCTTCCGCTCGGGGGGGAAGGGGGTGAGGACGAACGACCCCCCGCCCGCCACCTCGATCATCAGCTTGACCAGATCGAGGAGCGCGACCGGGGGCGACGAGCCCAGGTTCAGGACCTGCCCGTCGGCCGCGTCCATGGCCCCCGCGCGCAGGAAGGCGTCCACCACGTCGTCCACGTGGTTGAAGTCGCGCTTCTGGCGGCCGTCCCCGAAGACCTGGATCTGCTCGCCGAGGGCGGCCTGGCGGATGAACCAGCCGATGAAGCCCTGCCGGTTGTGCTTGACGAGCTGCCGGGGGCCGTAGGTGTTGGTGAGGCGCAGGGAGGAGGCCCGGATCCCGTAAACCGAGTGGTAGACGAGATGGTAGAACTCCCCCGAGATCTTGTTGATCCCGTTCACGTCCACCGGGTTCAGGAGGTGGCTCTCGTCCACGGGCAGCCGCATCGGCTTGCCGTAGACCTGGCGGGTCCCCGCGTAGACGATCTTGACCCCGGGGTTGCTCTTGCGGACGGACTCCAGGATGGAGAGCTGGCTCCGGCAGTTGATCTCCAGGTCCGTGAAGGGGTCGGCCATGGAATCCAGATGGCTCACCTGCCCGGCCAGGTTGAAGAGCACCTCCTGGTCCCGCACCAGGTACTCCATGCCGTGGCCGCGCACGTCGGCGATGTTGATGCGCACCCTCTGCTCG
>DATMQU010000527.1:0-7170 GCA_035566715.1 Vicinamibacteria bacterium | reverse complement strand
CGCTCCCGGCTTGAGCCTACGCCACCGAGCTGTCTTCGGGGCCACCAGCGAGGCGGGCTTGGCGGCGACTCCAACCCCGCGACACGAGCCGACCACAGCCACGAGCATCGATCGTTCCCAGGTGCAGGTCAAGAGGCGGCGCTCGTCGGCCAGCTATACCTACCTCAAGGCCGCGTTCGACGTAACCGCCTCCGCCCTGGGTCTCCTTCTGCTGAGCCCGGTCCTTCTCCTAACCGCCCTCCTCATTAAGCTCGAGTCGCGGGGGCCGGTCTTCTACCGGCACCGACGCGAGGGCAAGGGAGGACGCATCTTCGACTGCTTGAAGTTCCGGACCATGTTCACGGGGGCGGATGCCCAGCAGCGCGAGCTCATGTCGCAGAACCAAGTCGACGGGCCCCAGTTCAAGCTAGACCGGGACCCGCGGGTCACCCGCCTCGGACGCGTCCTGCGCGCGCTCAACCTCGATGAGCTGCCTCAGCTCATCAACGTGCTCTTTCTCGAGATGAGCCTCGTGGGCCCCCGGCCATCCCCCTTCCGGGAGAACCAGCTGTGCGTTCCCTGGCGGCATGGGCGACTCTCCGTGCGCCCTGGCATTACTGGGCTCTGGCAGGTCTGCCGAAATCGTCGGTCCCACGGCGACTTCCATCAGTGGATCTACTTCGACCTGCTTTATGTTCGGCACCTCTCGTTCCTCGTGGACCTGAAGATCCTTGCCGGTACTGTCCTGACCCTGGGCGGGCAGTGGCCGATCCCCCTTTCGTGGATCGTCTCCCCCCGCCATCTCGAGGAGCACCATTGATCATCGCCCGTGCCCCTATCGATCCTGCCGCCTGTGGACCGAGCCTTCCGTTGCTCATTTCTACGAGATCGACGGGCTCTCTGAAAGCGAATCACGTGGTTGGCCACTCCCTGTCGAGGACGTCCGAGGTTCGGGAGCGCACACCTGTTAGCCTTTCCTCTCCAGCGCCTCGCGGTCAGTTAGCCGCGGCTCGGGCCCTGCCGAGCGGTAGCGTCCAGGGACGCTGGAAGGAGCGGGCGCACCGGAGGCTCGGACGTCCTGGACAGAGAGATGCTACGGGACGGGTGCCCTGAGGGGTGGGGCGGCTTCGGAGCCGGCCGGCGCCGGCAGCCGCCCGAGGGCAGCCGCATTGGACGACTGATGCTTGACCGCGGTTCTGAGCTGCCGAGGGCAGGACAGAACCGAAGGGGGCGAAGCCTTGATGGCGGAAGCGGCGACCTGTCCTGACCTGGCTGACACGGGCGCCGCGCTTGAGTCTGAATTCCAGGGGCTCTCTCTGGCGGCCACGCCCTGGCACGTGCTGTGGACCCACAGCCACTGTGAGGAGATGGTCTACGAGCACCTCGCGGCCAGACGATTTCATCCGTTCCTGCCGAAGATCGGTGTGTGGTCCGCGCGGGCCGGCAGGCGCCGCCTGGTGCGCGCCCCCATGTTCCCCGGCTACTTGTTCCTAAACGACCGCCTCGACAAAGCCGCCCACATCGAGGTCCGCAAGGCTAGGGGTCTCGCCCGCATCCTGGGTGAGCGGTGGGACCGCCCGGCGGTGGTGCCGCAAGGGGAGATCGATGCTATCCGCCGGCTCGCCGTCTCGGGCGAGCCGGCCTTCGCCCATCCCTACCTTCGCGAAGGCCAGCGAGCGCGCATCGTCTCCGGCCCCTTGGCGGAGCTGGAAGGCATTCTCTTGAAGATCCGCCCCCAGAAGGACCTCTTGGTTCTCTCCGTCCATATGCTCCAGCGCAGCGTCGCCGTGGAGGTGGACTGCACGCGAGTGGTTCCCGCCTAAGAGCCGTTCTCATGCCCCCCGCGGGTCCCATCCTCAATAGTTGACGGGAGTGAACCCGCTGCCGCCGTAGGCGAAGGAGACGGTCGTGCCCGTCGTGGACTGCTTAATGAACCAGAGCCCGCTGGGCTCGTGATAGACGGCGATATCGGCCTTCCCGTCGCCGTCGTAGTCCGCGGGCACGGGGGTGTAAGCCGACCCCCCGAAGCCCTGCACGATGTCCGGGCCCCCGCCCGAGGGCCGGATGTACCAGAGGCCGCTCGCCGGGTAAAACACGGCGAGGTCGGCCTTGCCATCGCCATCGTAGTCGCGGGGCACGGGCACGAACCCGGGGCCGCCGAAGCCGGTGGTGATGACGGCGCCCGTCGAAGACTGCTGGATGAACCAGAGACCGCTGGCCTGGTGGTAGACGGCCAGGTCCGTCTTTCCGTCTCCGTCGTAGTCCTTGGGTACGGGGGCGTAACCGGTGCCGCCGAAGCCGACGTTCGTGGTCGTGAGGGTCGTGCTCTTGTTGATGTACCAGAGCCCGCTCGCCTGATGGTAAACGGCGACGTCCGTTTGCTGGTCCCCGTCGTAATCGGCGGGAACCGGGGTGAAGCCAGGGCCCCCGAAGCCGAGCGAGTAGGTCGTGCCCGTCGAGGACTTCCGGATGAACCACAACCCGGAGCTCTGTTGGTAGACCGCCAGGTCGGCGTGACCATCCCAATCGAAGTCCCCCGACACGGGCGTGTAGCCCGTGCCTCCGAAGGTCATCGAGAAGGTCGATGCCGTCGACGATTGGCGGACGTACCAGAGCCCGTTGGCTTGGTAGTAGACGGTGGGGTCGGCGCGGAGGTCGTTGTCGAAGTCGGCCCCCCCCTGGCCCAGGCGCGACCCGGGCGGCGTGTCGCCGACGAGGACGGGCTGGGTCGAGTTCCCCCAAGGATTGCTCGACCCGTCGATGGCCTGGACATAGGACTGGAGGTACGAGCTGGTGGTGGCGCCGCTCAGCTTCTGGAGGGAGCGGACCGGGAACTGGATCTCGAGCGTGGCACCCTTAGGCAGCGCCCACGGCCCCCGGTTTGCCGGATCCATCGAATCAAGGGTCCAGCCGTGATTCCCCTGGATCACGGTCTGCGGGCAGCCGGTCACGATTTGGGTGGTCACACCGGCAGGGCTCGTGCTGTAGCAGAGAACAGGGTGCCCGGCGCTGATCTCGAACTGGGTGGACGGCGGGAGCACCACTTCCACGTGGGCATTTGGCCCCGTGCAAGCAGTGCCCACCGTGCTCACGACCACGCGGGAGTAGTAGACGTCACTGGCCCGGGGGAAAGTGACGTCGGTGGTACCGACGTAGCCGACGCGCTGGCTGGTCAATTGCTCCACCGCTCCGGTGGTGCAATTCGTGTGCGACGTAAAGACGGTTGGGCCGTCCTGCCACGCGCGCGGCGGGGGGACGTAGGCGTCGACGATGGTCCCCGTGCCCTGAGCCTTCGCCAAGGTGGCGCCCGTGGGCCCGCTCAGGTTGACGAAGAAGGTCTCGTTTGGCTCGGGGAGGGTGTCTCCCGTGATCTGGACGGTGAGGGTCTGGGTCGTGGTTCCAGCAGAGAAGGAGAGGTTTCCGGTGGCGGCCGCATAATCGGTGCCGGCGGTGGCCGTGCCGTCGGCGGTCGCGTAAGCGACCGTGACCGTCTGGCTGCTGGCCGGGGAGAGCGTCACCGTGAACACCGCGTTCGCCGTACCCGTATTGGGCTCCGTGACCGAGACGTCATTGATGGAGAGGGTGGAGGAAGGAATGTTGGAGGCGGTGACGGTGACGGGCGAGGAGGTGGCGGTGTTGTTCGCGGTATCCCGGGCCACCGCGGTCAGGGTATGGGAGCCGTTGGTGGATCCGGTCGTGGCCCAGGGGATGGAGTAGGGCGAGGCCGTGACCTCCGCCCCCAAGTTGGCGCCATCCAGCTTGAACTGCACGCCCGCCACGCCCACCACGTCGGACGCGGTTGCCGATACCGTGACGCTCCCGGACACGGTCTGTCCGGTCGAGGGCGCGGTCAAGGACACGGTGGGAGGTGTGGTGCTGAGGGTGAAAGTGGCGGTCACCGACTGGGCCGCGCTCATCGTGACCTGGCAGGAGCCGGTTCCGGAGCAGGCGCTCCAGTTGGAGAAGAGCGACCCCGCCGCCGGAGCCGCGGTGAGGGTGACGAGGGTGGCCGCGGGGTAATTCGCGCTGCAGGCGGTCCCGCAGTTGATGCCAGCGGGGGAGGAGGTGACGGCGCCGCTGCCGGTGCCCGCCTTCGCGACGCTGAGGGTGTATGTGTTCGCGCCAATCGTCCCTTGCCCCTGTCCCTTCGTGATGGTCGCCCCGGTGGGGGTGCTCAAGTTCACGAAGAACGTCTTGGCGGCCAGGCGGGGAGCGCCAAGGACCTGGACGGGAATAGTCTGCGTCGTGGTTCCAGGCGTGAAGGAGAGGTTGCCCCCGGCCGCGACGTAATCGGTGCCAGCCGTGGCGGTGCCATCCGCGGTGGCATAGACCACGGTGACGGTCTGAGTGCTCGCCGCGGAGAGCGTGACGGTGAAGACGGCGCTGGTCGTCGCGGCCACGACGTCGTTGATGGAGAGGGTCGGCGGGGGGACGTTCGAGATCGTGACGGTGACGGGCGAGGAGGTGGCGGTGTTGTTCGCGGTATCCCGGGCCACCGCGGTCAGGGTATGGGAGCCGTTGGTGGATCCGGTCGTGGCCCAGGAGATGGAGTAGGGCGAGGCCGTGACCTCTGCCCCCAGGTTGGCGCCATCCAGCTTGAACTGCACGCCCGCCACGCCCACCACGTCGGACGCGGTTGCCGATACCGTGACGCTCCCGGACACGGTCTGTCCGGTCGAGGGCGCGGTCAAGGATACGGTGGGAGGTGTGGTGCTGAGGGTGAAGGTGGCGGTCGCCGACTGGGCCGCGCTCATCGTGACTTGGCAGGTGCCGGTTCCGGAGCAGGCGCTCCAGCCGGAGAAGAGCGACCCCGCCCCCGGAGCCGCGGTGAGGGTGACGAGGGTGGCCGCGGTGTAGCTCGCGCTGCAGCTGGCCCCGCAGTTGATGCCGCCGGGGGAGGAGGTGACGGTGCCGCTGCCGGTGCCGGCCTTCGCGACACTGAGGGTGTAGGTGGTGGGATTCGGGTTCCCGGCGTCGAATCGGGCGCGGGCGGGGAGCGTGGAGAGGGGGGTGGCCCCCGTGGGGTCCACCCAGGGCCAGGGGTTGTTGCCGAAGAAGCCCGGTTTGGCCGTCAGGTAGAGCGAGTTCGGAAGGGTCTGCTGGGTCAGGTTTTCCCAATGAACCGAGTTCGTGACGTAGTCGAAGTTCCCGCCCCGGATGACGGTGGAGAGGACCTTGGGATCCGCGGAGGTGGCGCCCCAATACTGGTCGTATCCGAGCTTCCACATCGGAACCGGGTCATCCGGCCAAGGGTAGCTTTCCTCGTACTGGAAGGAGGTGAAGGGAAGAGGGTTCTGGCCGGACGTGCCGAGCACGTTCCCGACGAAGCTGTACCACCAGTGGCCCCCCATGATGCCGATGGCATGGCGGTTTGCGGCGTCGGTGAGGACGAGGGGGGCGACGGACCTGCGCTTGCCCGTGAAATGATTGCGGAAAACGGTGATGTAAACCGCGTTGCCCCAATAGCTGTCCCCGTCGAAGTTCCAGGACTGGTTCCCCTCGAAGAGCTCGTAGTGAGCGGTGGTCATGTGGGAGGCATTTACGCCCGTCTCGGGGAAGCCGGGGGAAGCGGCGATCCAGCCGTCTTCCATGTAGTTGTATCCGATGACGTTGCCGCCGCCGGAAGCCTGCATGACCATGACTTTGTTCATGTTCCAGACGATGTTGTTCTCGATCAGGTTGTCGGCCGAGTAGTAGGAGACCGCGATTCCATAACCGCCGCCGCCCGGACTGGGGTCCTGGGTGCTGTGGATGTAGGAGTCGCGAACGATGCAGCGGAAGGCGAGGTTGAGGGCGACGCTCTTCCCGTCCTGATAGTCGGACTCGACGTTCTTGACCCAGCTGTAGGCGCTATTGAGCCAGACGTTTCCCTGGCCCTGGCTTCCGCCGGAGACATAGAGGTCTTCAACGCCGCCATACTTGACGACGGGGATGACCGACCCGCTGCCGTCGGTGAAGCGGGAGAGTTGAGCGGAGAATGCCGTTTGGAAAGTGATGTGGAATGGGGTCGTAAAGGTTACCGTGGTCCCGCTGACGGAAGCGATCTCCATGACCTGTCCGACCGGGCGGTCAAAGCGGGAAAACCAGCCCCGCGAGGCGTCACCGGGCGGAGAGGCGGGGCTCCATTGAGAGATGGTGGAATCGGTGAGCTGGTCGACGACGACGACTTCGCCCACGGCAAGGCCGGGGTTGCTGGCGAGGGTGACGGTCTGCGTTTCCTTGACGGCATCCGTAGCCAGGTTGGTGGATTGGATGAGGCTGGGCCATTGGGTGCCAATGGTGACGAGGTTCGAGTTTGTTCCCACGGGCATCTTGAGGCTGGTCTGAGTGGGCCCCTGACCCCTAAGGACGACGCCCTTGCTGATTTGAAGGACGCTCGTGATCAGGAAGTTTCCGGCCGAGAGGCTGACGACCTGGCCGACCGGGCACCCGTTGAGCGCGGCCTGGATGCCGGCGGTCGCGTCCGAAAGACCGTTTCCATAGGTCGAGGCGTTGACGGTGGCGCAAATGGTCGTCCGGGCGGGGACACCGCCGGGCACACCGGGATTCCAGGTCGTGAGCCGATCGGGGGGGAGGATGGCCGCGGTCGCCGGCAAAGCAATTGCAAGACCGACGCCGAGGGTCAGCGTCCGTTGGCGCCATCGGGTCGAGGGGGATCCGAAAGGCATCGCGCTCTCCTTCATCCAGGAGCCGCCGTCTGCCTTGAGGAGCCCGACCCGCTTGCGTCCGGGGGCTCGTCCTTCTCTTGAGAAGGGGCTACCCTGTTTCCGACAACAAGGTAGCCGCCGCCACCGGCCTGCGATATTGGGTATTCGCCTTAGATCGAGCGGTATTTCGCCTTAGTTCGTTGCTTCATAAGTTATTGTGTTGCAATCAGATAAAGTGATCAGTGTGGTTCATTTGGCTGGTGCGGGTCGGCGAGCTGCCAAGGACGTCCGCAGATGCGGCTCGACCCGGTGAAACACTGGGTGGCCGCCCAGACTGGTGCGAGGGTCTGCTTGGTCCGGGAAAGGGTATCTGAGGGTGCGCCTGGGGGAATCGGCTGTTCACTCCCCACCGGAGAGCGCAGCCCCGGTGGTCAAGTTGCCGGAGAATGGGACGTCGCGATTCTCAGTTGACGAGCGATGTTGGGGGGAGTAACCGCCATAGCGGGGTTTATGCGAGCCGCTCGGCCTCGGCTATCATCGGCCA
>DATMQU010000526.1:0-2773 GCA_035566715.1 Vicinamibacteria bacterium | reverse complement strand
CGGCGGAAGATGGCCCTGTCCGCGCGGAACTCGACCATGTAGTCGGCGGGCACCGCGCCGGTTGGATGATAGGTGGCCGACCACACCGAGCCGCTCCGCACATCGCGCAGGTAGAGGAAGTGGCTCCCGGGATCCCGGGTGGAATCTTCTCGGTGCCTGGTGACCGAGCGGCCCCGGCAGAAGCTGGCGCCCCCCCCCGCGTTCGTCACGACGGCGGTGTAATTCCCGTTGGAGAGGAACTGCGCATGAGGGAAACGCGTATGCGGGGAGCGGAAGCGGCGAATGGCCAGCGCGGGGACGGGTCCGGCAACGCGCGTCTCTTCGACCGGGCGCGGCTGGGTGACGGCCGCCTGGCGCGGGACTCGCTCCTGGAGCAGGAGTTCGGTGGCCTGCACGCGTGGGTCGGCGTGGAAGCGCTTGACCATGGGGTCACCGAGGAGGGCATTGGCCAGGGACACAAGAGTCATCCCCTGGTGATGGGCCATGTACGCCCGTACGACCACTCCCTGGGAGGGGCTCGCTTCTCTCCCGACGCTCCCGGGTTCATCGGTCTTGCCATGCGTGTAATCGATGGCCTCGTAGTAGCCGTATTGGCCTTCGAGCCCCTCCCCGGCCAGGCGCCGTAGGTTGCGGGCGGCCGCGGTCGGGTCGAGCATGGCGGCGAGGGCAGTGGCGTACGGAGCGACCACCAGCTCGTCGCCCAGGCCCCGCTTCAGGCCGAGGCCAGGCACGCCGAATGCCTTGTACTGATAATTGTCGTAGCGGTCCACGAGGTTGTAAGCGGACTCCGAGATTCCCCAGGGCACGGCGCGATCCGCCGCGTATTCGATCTGCCGCCGCAGAGCCATCCGGCACGTCTGGTCGAGGAGCGTCTCCGGATAGCTCTTCATGAAGAGGAACGGCATCAGGTACTCGAAGAGGGTGGCGCTCCACGAAAGCAGAGTGGGCGTACCGTCCACGCTGGTGACCAGCCGTCCCAGGTGGAACCAGTGAGTCTCTGGAAGGTCGCCCTTGGCGATGCCGATGAAACTCGCCACCCGCGCCTCTGATGCCAGGAGGTCGTAATAGGAAGGATCCAGACGGCCAGGCCCCTCGGCGTCGGCAAGGCGATACCCGATAGAGAGGATCCGGCGCTGCGGTTCGTAGAGGAACCGGAAGCTCATACCATCCACGAAGGCAGCGGCACGGCGCGCCAGGCCGAGGAGGCGTGACGGGAGAAGGGCAGCGGCTTCGATCGCGTCCACGGGCGGCGGTTGGCGGCTCGCCTGGCGCAGCCCCTCCGACAGGGTCATGAGTGCGGCCGCCAGGTTGCCGCTGTCAACGGTGGAAACGTAGCGGGGCGGGAGCGCCGCCAGGCTCTGCGTGTCGTACCAGTTGAGCAGGTGACCTTCGAAGCGTTCGAGGCCTTCCATCGTGGTGAGCGTGGCGTCGATTTTGAGGGCGAGCTCATCGGTCGTGATGAAGCCGAGATCGTAGGCGGCAAGGGTCGCCAGCAGCCCCATGCCGATGTTCGTGGGCGACGTCCGATGGGTGGTCCGGGGTTGCGGTATCTCCTGAAAGTTGTCCGGGGGCAGGGCGTTGTCCTCGGGGCCCATGAATGCCTCGAAGTATCGCCACGTGTTGCGGGCGACGAGGCGGAGGAACAGGCGGTCCGCCTCTCCGGGCTCGACTCGCCTCGCGAGGACTGGCTGGCTCAGCGCATATGCGATCAGGGGCGCCGCCGCCCACAAGGCTAAGACCGGGATGCCGGTCAGGAGCGCGTTTGGGCGCACCGCCGCAATCAGAAGGAGGCCGATGAGAGCGACCACTGGGCTCGCGAGCATCTCTAGCAGGAATTGTCCCTTGCTTGTTCGCCTCGCCAGGCTGGCCTCTCGAGCCGCGCTGGCGGCGGCCGTCTCCCACTCCAGCAGGCGCCGCTGGGTCGCCCCGAGACGGAAGAGGGTCAGTACGATCGCGTGGACCCTCTCGTAGGCCTGACTGGCCAGGAACGTCACCTGCAGTGAGACCTGGGCGAGAGTGGTCTTGCCGTCTTCCCACACGGCGCGGAGGAAGACGCGCCATGGCTGTTGTGGCCGGGGGCCGGAGGCTATCTCCAGGAGCAGGGGACAAAGAGGAAAAGCGATGGCGGCCAGGATGGCGGCTGTCCAGATCGTCGGGCTCCCGGGCAGGTACGCCCAGGCCATAAGGAGCAGGGCGACGGTCGCCGGGGCCACGAGGCTGCGCCTCAGGTTATCGAAGATCTTCCACCTCGAGATGAGGGGAAGGCGGTTCCGCGTCAGGCCGGAGCGGCTTGGAACCCAGGGGAACAGCCACCGGAGGATCTGCCAATCGCCACGCACCCAGCGGTGCTGGCGCCGCGCATGCACGAGGACGCTCGCGGGGTAGTCGTCGACCACCTCCACGTCAGTGACGAGCCCGGTGCGAGCGTAGACCCCTTCAAAGAGGTCGTGGGAGAGAAGCGCGTTCTCGGGCACGCGCCCATCGAGGGCGGCCATAAAGGCGTCTACGTCGTAAAGCCCCTTCCCCGTGAAGATCCCTTCGCCGAAGAGATCCTGGTAGGTGTCGGACACTGCCGTGGTGTAGGGGTCGACACCGGTGTGGCCGGCGTAGAGGCGGGCGAAGAGCGACCCGGCAGCGCTCGCCATGGTCACGCTCACTCGGGGCTGCAGAATCCCGTAGCCCTCCGTAACACGGCCGGTGCGGGCGTCGAAGCGGGGACGGTTCAAAGGATGGGCGATGATGCCGACCAGCTTCTTTGCGGCGTCTCGGGGTA
>DATMQU010000525.1:0-5328 GCA_035566715.1 Vicinamibacteria bacterium | reverse complement strand
CATGGGCGGGGCCATGGACCTGGTGGCGGGGGCGCGGCGGGTGGTCGTGACCATGGAGCACACGGCCAAGGACGGCTCGCCCAAGATCCTCGAGCGCTGCACCCTGCCCCTCACCGGCCAGCGCTGCGTGAACCTGATCGTGACCGACATGGCCGTCATCGAGATCACCCGGGAGGGGCCGGTTCTCAAGGAATACGCGCCCGACACCACCCCCGAGGCCGTGAAGCGGGCCACGGGCACGGCCTTGATCATCCCCGGCGACGTCAAGGCCATGCCGTTCTGAGCCCCGGAAGCAGGAGAGCAGGCATGTCCAGCAAGCAGCCCCCGGCCCCCTTGGCGCCTCCCGTCGCCCCGCCCCCCGCCCGCCGCTTCACCGACTCCCGGGAGAGACCCGGCACCGTGATCGGGGCCAGCATCAAGATCAAGGGCGAGCTCACGGGAGGGGACTCCGTGGACCTCGCGGGCAGCCTGGAGGGGACGTCGCGGGTCGAGGGCTTCTATCTCGTGCGCGAGGGGGCCCGCGTGGTCGGCCCCATCGCCGCCGCCGACGTCGTCGTGGAGGGAGAGGTCGAGGGGACGTTGATCGAGGGACGCAAGGTCGAGATCGGCGCGGCCTCACGGGTGCGGGCGCACATCCGCGCTTCGGTGGTGGCCATCGCGGAGGGGGCCTTCTTCGAGGGGCAGATCGACATGAGCGGGGAGGAGGGCGAGACCGCCCGCCTCGCGTTTCGGGAGAGGCGGCGGCGCGATGGCCAGGGGAGGGTTCTCCCACCGGCCGCTACCCCGCCCGCGAGCCCCCCGGGGGAGAAGAAGTAGCGGGGTGGGTTTGCTATCTTGGACTCGTCGACGCCGGGGGGAGACATGACTCCAGAGGCCGTGATTCTGAGCGGGTGCCGGACGCCGATCGGCACCTTCGGGGGGGCGTTCAAGGAGGTGCCCGCGACCGATCTCGGCGCGGTGACGGTCCGGGAGGCGGTGAGGCGCGCGGGCATCCGCGCCGACCAGGTGGACGAAGTGGTCCTGGGCTGCATCCTGCAGGCGGGGGTGGGGATGAACCCGGCCCGCCAGGCCGCGATCAAGGCCGGGCTCCCGGAGTCGGTCCCCGCCCACACCGTGAACAAGGTGTGCGGCTCCGGCCTCAAGGCGGTGATGCTCGCCGCGCAGGCCATTAAGTGTGGCGACGCGGAGGTGGTGGTGGCGGGCGGCCTCGAGAGCATGAGCCGCGCGCCCTTCCTGCTTCCGGGAGCGCGCTGGGGGGAGCGGCTGGGCCACGGCCGGGTGCTGGACCACATGATCCACGAGGGCCTCACCGACGCCTTCCACGACATACACATGGGGGTCACGGCCGAGAACCTGGTCGAGCGCTACCGGATCAGCCGCGAGGATCAAGACGCGTTCGCCGCGGAGAGCCAGGCCCGGGCCCAGGCCGCGATCGGCGGGGGGAGGTTCAAGGCGGAGATCGTCCCCGTGCCCGTCCCCCAACGGAAGGGGGAGCCCACCCTGGTCGATAAGGACGAGCACCCGCGGGCGGACACCACGAGGGAGTCGCTGGCCAAGCTCAAGCCCGCTTTCAAGAAGGACGGAACGGTGACGCCCGGAAACTCGAGCGGCCTGAACGACGGGGCGGCCGCCCTCGTGGTCACGAGCGCGGCCCGGGCGGCGGGGTGGGGCGTGAAGCCCCTGGCTCGGATCGTGGCCTATGCCTCGGCCGCGGTGGACCCGAGGATCATGGGCATCGGCCCCGTCCCCGCCGTGCGCAAGGCGCTGGAGAGGGCCGGCCTGGGCCTGGAAGCCATCGACCTATTCGAGCTCAACGAGGCCTTCGCCGCCCAGAGTCTGGCCGTGCTGCGCGAGCTCAACCTCGATCCCGCCCGCGTGAACGTCAACGGGGGGGCAATTGCCCTCGGCCACCCCATCGGGGCCTCGGGGGCCCGCATCCTCGTCACCCTCCTTCACGCCCTGGCCGCGCGGGGTGCGAAGCGCGGTCTGGCCGGCCTTTGCATCGGTGGCGGGCAGGGCGTGGCCATGGTGGTGGAGCGACCCTAGCGCTTCGGTGTTGCGTCCGTTTCCAAAGGGCGGGGTCTCCTTGACAGGCCCCGCCGTCTTCCACTACGCTTGGTGATCCCGTCGAGCCGAGACATTAGCCTCCGCTCCTCCCCATACGTAGCCTCCAAGAAGAGACGCCATGGCCAACGACGACCCATTCTCAACCACACCAAAGGCCCCGGGGCCGCCCCGCCGCGGGCGTCCCCCCAAGAGCGACGCTCCGCGCGGCCGACCTCCCCGCGGACCCCGGACCGCCGGCGACGACGAGTTGCCCCCGGAGTTCGCGGTAGCCACCGAGGAGCCGGAGGCCCCTGAGCCGGCGGTAGAGGTGGGGGCGGAGACGGGGTCGGCGCCGGAGGGCTCCGCGCCGCCGGGCTCCCCCCAGGCGGGCTCCGCGGAGGCGGGGGGAGACCGTCTGGATCTAGCCGAGCTCAAGGAGATGGGCATCGCCAAGCTGGCGGGGGTGGCCAAGTCCCTGGAGATCCCGGGCGCCGCCACCATGAAGAAGCCGGAGCTGGTCTTCCAGATCCTGCGCGCCCAGGCGGAGAAGGAGGGGCTCATCTTCTCGGAGGGCGTTCTGGAGATCCTGCCCGACGGCTTCGGCTTCCTGCGCGCCCCCGAATACTGCTACTTGCCCGGCCCCGACGACATCTACGTTTCGCCCTCCCAGATCCGCAAGTTCCACCTGCGCACCGGCGACACCATCAGCGGCCAGATCCGCCCCCCCAAGGAGGACGAGCGCTACTTCGCCCTCATCAAGGTGGACGCGGTCAACTTCGAGCCCCCCGACAAGTCGAAGGAGAAGATCTTCTTTGACAACCTGACCCCCCTCTATCCCCAGAGCCGGATCCGGCTGGAGACCCTGCCCGAGCACCTCTCCACCCGCGTGCTGGACCTCATGACCCCGCTCGGCAAGGGTCAGCGGGCCTTGATCGTGGCCGCCCCCCGCACCGGGAAGACCATGCTCCTGCAGGCCATCGCCAACGCCATCACCAGCAACCACCCGGAGATCGTCCTCATCGTGCTCCTCATCGACGAGCGGCCGGAGGAGGTGACGGACATGCAGCGCTCGGTCCACGGGGAGGTGATCTCCTCCACCTTCGACGAGCCTGCGGACCGGCACGTGCAGGTGGCGGAGATGGTGATGGAGAAGGCCAAGCGCCTGGTCGAGCACAAGAAGGACGTGGTGATCCTGCTCGACTCCATTACCCGCCTGGCCCGGGCCTACAACACCATCGTGCCCCCTTCGGGAAAGGTGCTCTCGGGCGGCGTGGACAGCAACGCCCTCCAGCGTCCCAAGCGGTTCTTCGGGGCCGCCCGCAACGTGGAGGAGGGGGGGTCCCTCACCATCATCGCCTCCGCCCTGGTGGAGACGGGCTCCCGCATGGACGACGTGATCTTCGAGGAGTTCAAGGGCACGGGCAACGCGGAGATCGTGCTCGACCGCAAGCTCACGGACAAGCGGATCTTCCCCTCCATCGACATCAACCGCAGCGGGACCCGCAAGGAGGAACTGCTCATCCCCAAGGAAGAGCTGAACCGAGCCTGGATCCTGCGCAAGGTCCTCT
Organism: Vicinamibacteria bacterium; assembly: GCA_035566715.1. Lineage (GTDB taxonomy): Bacteria > Acidobacteriota > Vicinamibacteria > Fen-336 > Fen-336 > DATMML01. The sequence goes on along the minus strand of DATMQU010000525.1, from coordinate 1,714 downwards.
CCGCCCTCTCCCCGGTGGAGGCCATGGAGCTGCTCCTGGAGCGCCTGAGCAAGACGAAAGCCAACAAGGAGTTCCTGGAGAGCATGTCCAGCGGGGCCTAGGGGCGCGCTCGCCCCCGTCGGCGGGCCCCAAAGCTCGCGCCGAGCAGACGGGGCACCCGGGTGGGGCCCCGGACTCAGTTGTTGTCGATCGTCCGATCTCCCAGGCCCGCGCGCACCGTGATCTGCACGGTGTTGGCGGCGAGGCTCTTGCCGCTGTGGCGCAAGGTCACCTTGATCCCGTACTGCCCCGCCTGCCGGTACTCGTGCTCGGAGGTGAAGCGCCGCTCGATCTTGGTGCCGGGCTCGAAGGGAGGACAGTCGGATTCCTGGAGGCTCTTGCCGCCGTCTCCCCACTCCCACTGGACCTCGGGACAATAGAGCTCCTCGACATCGTCTCCCCCCGTGAGCTCGGCCGTGAAGAAGACGTTCACGGGCGAGAAGGCCATGCGGGGGGCGGCACGCAGGTCCAGGGCGGGTTTCTTGCTCTTCTTGGGCTCCTGGGCCCCGAAGGTGGGGGCGACCAAGACAAGGACCAGAAGCGTCACGACCGTGGTTCGTGGCATCGTCGTCTCTCCAGGCCGGAGGGCTGGCTCCCTACCATTGTAGACCCTCGTTCTCCCCGCGCCTAGAATCAAGTATGGGCGAGATCCGAGGCCTTCGTCTGGCCCCCCGCGCGTCCCACAAGGAGAGGCGCCTGGCCGCGCTGCGCGAGGGTCGCGGGCCGGCCGAACCCAGCCTCCAGGAGGCGGTGGAGGACGCCCAGCTCTTGGGCAGCTTGAACCTCTCCGGCTTCGACTTCGCTTGGGAGGAGGTGAAGGCGTCCCGGCGCGGCGAGCCCGCGCCCCCGGCGATCTTAGGCCTGCGGCGGGCGTCCATTGCGGTGGACGCCCGCGCCCCCTTCAGCGTGGCCTCCCTCCTCGCTTGGCACGAGGCCGTGGTGGGGACCGCTCCCGGCTATCGCCAGACGGACCGCCTGCGCGCCGACGCCCCCGCCCCGGCCCCCCCCGGGCGGATCGCGGGTCGGCTGGCCATCCTGGATCAGTGGCTGAACGCGGCCAGCGGCCACGAGCTAAAACCGGTCCAGCAGGGAGCGCTCGTTCTCGCTCGGCTGGTGGAGATCCTGCCCTTCGAGGACGGAAACGGCCGCGTCTCCCGTCTGGCCGCCTCCCACCTCATGGTGCGGGCGGGAATGCGGCCCCCGATCCTGGTGGGCGGCGATGGCCCCCGCCTCATCCACTGCCTGGGGGCCGCCTTCCAGCTCCACCTGGAGCCTCTGGCCACGCTCCTCGAAGAGGCCTCCGAGCGCAGCCTGGACGTGATGATCCGCACCCTGGAGTCCACCGCCTGAACCCTCTCCGCTTGGAGATCCCGCCTTCCCTGCAGCGCCTCCTCCAGAGCCTGCGCGCGGCCGGAGGGAGGCCCCTCCTCGTGGGGGGGGTCGTGCGCGATGCGCTTCTGGGCCTGCCCGTCAAGGACTTCGACCTGGAGGTCTACGGCCTGCCCGCGCAGGAGCTGGAGCGCGTCCTGGCCTCCGCGGGGAGGGTGGACGCGGTCGGCCAGGCCTTCACCGTCTACAAGGTGAGCGGCCTCCCGGGCCTGGAGGCCGCGGTGGACGTCTCGATTCCCCGCCGTGACTCTAAGGTGGGGCCGGGGCACCGGGGGATCGCGGTCCG
>DATMQU010000524.1:0-3466 GCA_035566715.1 Vicinamibacteria bacterium | reverse complement strand
GCAACATCCAGTTCGCTGTCGAGCCGCGCACCGGCCGCATGGTCGTGATCGAGATGAACCCGCGGGTCTCGCGCTCGTCCGCCCTGGCCAGCAAGGCCACCGGCTTTCCCATCGCCAAGATTGCCGCCCTCCTCGCCATCGGCTACCACCTGGACGAGATCCGAAACGACATCACGCGCGTGACCCCCGCCTGCTTCGAGCCCGTGCTGGACTACGTGGTGGTGAAGATCCCCCGCTGGGCCTTCGAGAAGTTCCCGGACGCGAACCCCACCCTGGGCACGCAGATGAAGTCGGTGGGGGAGGTGATGGCCATCGGCCGCACCTTCAAGGAGGCCCTCCAGAAGGGGCTGCGGGGGCTGGAGAACACCAGCTCCGGCTTCAACCGCGCCGACCTCGACGACCGCCGGATCAAGGAGAAGATCCTCTCTCCCGACCCCGACCGGATCTTCTACGTGAAGCGGGCCCTCGAGCTGGGCTGGCCGCACGCGGAGATCCACCGCATGACCGGGATCGACCCCTGGTTCCTGGACCAGATGCAGCAGATCGTGGGAGTGCAGCGAGAGGTCGTGGCGCAGGCGGGCGGCCCGGCCCACCCCCCCGACCCCTCCTCTCCGGGGGTGGTGCCCGCCGCCGCCCCCCTTTCCCCCGGGCCCGGCCTCCCCGGGGTCGACGACGGGACCCTGCGCGAGGCCAAGCGCATGGGTTTCTCCGACCTCCACCTGGCCCAGCTCACGGGCGCGAGCGAAGCGGGGGTGCGGGCACGGCGGATCGCGGCCGGCATCGTCCCCGTCTACAAGCGGGTGGACACCTGCGCGGCGGAGTTCGTGTCGCACACCCCCTACCTCTACTCGACCTACGAGCGCGAGTGCGAAGCCGAGCCCACGGACCGCAAGAAGGTGGTGATTCTGGGCAGCGGACCCAACCGCATCGGGCAGGGGATCGAGTTCGACTACTGCTGCTGCCACGCCTCCTTCGCCTTCAAGGAGGAGGGGTACGAGACCATCATGATCAACTGCAACCCGGAGACGGTCTCCACCGACTACGACACCTCCGACCGCCTCTACTTCGAGCCCCTGGCCTTCGAGGACGTGATGAACGTCCTGGAGCTGGAGAAGCCGGCGGGGGTGGTGATCCAGTTCGGGGGCCAGACCCCCCTCCGCCTGGCCGTGCCCCTGCACGAGGCGGGGGTGCGCATCCTGGGCACCAGCCCGGACGCGGTGGACCTCGCGGAGGACCGGCAGCGCTTCAGCGCGCTCCTGGGCCAGCTCAAGATCCCCCAGCCCGAGAACGGGAGCGCGACCTCGCTCGAGGAGGCGAAGGTCATCGCCCGGCGCATCGCCTACCCCGTGCTCGTGCGGCCCTCCTACGTCCTGGGGGGCCGGGCCATGGCCATCGTCTATGACGAGGGGAGCCTGGAGGGCTACGTGCGGGAGGCGGTGAAGGCCTCGCCCGAGCACCCCATCCTGGTGGACCGCTTCCTGGAGGACGCCTTCGAGGTGGACGTGGACGCTCTGGGGGACGGCGAGCGGGTCGTGATCGGGGGCATCCTGCAGCACATCGAGGAGGCGGGGATCCACAGCGGCGACTCCGCCATGGTGCTGCCTACCTACCTCATCAGCCCCCTCCACCTGGATACCATCCGCCGCTACACCCGCCAGCTCGGGCTCGCCCTGGGGGTGCGCGGCCTCATGAACGTGCAGTACGCGATCAAGAACGACGTGGTTTACGTCCTGGAGGTGAACCCCCGCGCCTCCCGCACCACCCCCTTCGTGAGCAAGGCCACGGGGGTGCCCCTGGCCAAGGCGGCGGCGCGGATCATGGCCGGCAAGAGCCTGGCCGCCCAGGGCATCACCGAAGACCTGACCGTCTCCCGCATCTTCGTCAAGGAGTCCGTCTTCCCCTTCCTCAAGCTTCCCGGCACCGACATCATCCTGGGGCCGGAGATGAAGTCCACGGGGGAGGTCATGGGCATCTCCGAGGATTTCGGCATCGCCTTCGCTAAGGCCCAGATGGCCTCCGGCTTCCAGATCCCCACCTCCGGCACCGTCTTCATCAGCGTGAACAACCACGACAAGGCCGGCGTCCTGCCCCACGCGCGGGACCTCGCGGAGATGGGCTTCCAGATACTGGCCACCCGGGGCACCGCGGAATACCTGAACGGGCACGGGGTGGCGGCGGAGATGGTCTACAAGGTGAACGAGGGCCGGCCCAACGTGGTGGACCTGATCAAGAGCCGGAAAATCGCCATCGTCTTCAATACCCCCCTCGGCCGCGAGTCCTTCTACGACGACGGGGCCATCCGCAAGAGCGCCACCCTGCACGGGGTGCTGGTGGTGACCACCCTGACCGCCACCGCCGCCACCGTCAACGCCATCCGCGCCCTCCGGGAGCGGGCCACCGACCTCGTCAGCCTGCAGGAGATCCACGCGCTCGCCCGCGCCTAGGCCCCAGGACCGGGGGCGCCCGCGGTCCGGGCCAACCCACCCCGCCTGGCTCTTGACTCCCGAGGGGAGGGACTCTTCAATGACAAGAAGCATGGGTGGCGGGGAGGAGTCGGGCGGGGGCCTGGGTTGACGCCATGAAGCCTCTTTATCTCGCCCTCTCGGGCGGGGGGGCCCACGGGGCCGCCCACGCGGGAGTGCTGCACGCCCTCGACCGCGAGGGAATGCCGGTGGCGGGCATTGCCGGCGTGAGCGGGGGAGCCCTGGTGGCGGCCGCCTGGGCGGGAGGGGCTGACCTCGAGAAGCTCGTTGAGCAGGCCTCTCGGCTCCATCCCTGGATGTGGGTGCGGGGCTGGGGGGGTGGGCTGCTCTCGGGCACCAAGCTCGGGGTCTTGATCGACGAGTTCCTGCCCGTCGCCACTTTCGAGGGCCTGCGCGTGCCGGTGCGGGTGCTCGCCACCGATGTCGACCGGGGAGAGCCGGTGGTGCTGCGGGACGGCGACGTCCGCGACGCCGTGCGGGCGTCGTGCAGCTTCCCCGGCGTCTTCCCCCCCATGGTCCTGAACGGCCGCCGGCTCTACGACGGGGGGATCTCGGAGGTGGTCCCCGTCCGTCTGGCCCGGGAGATGGCGGAGGAGACGGGGGTGGTGGTGGCGGTGGACGTGAACAGCGGGACCCGCTGGCCGGCGGCCGACTCCTTCGTGGCCCTGGCCCTGAGGGCTGGCCTCACCCTCCTGCGGGGCCGGACCAGGAGCGAGCTCCAGGGCGCGGACCTCGTGATCGCCCCTGCCATGGGGGACTCGGGCTGGATGCGCCCCCGGAAGATCCCGAGCTTCTTCGCGGCCGGGGACGAGGCCCTCACCAAGGCCCTGCCCGAGCTGAGACGCTTGCTCGGGGGCTGAGGGCGTCCACGAGGTCCTATCCGTGAACAGTAGCGGAACGGCCGCTCTTTGCCAGCCCTGAGCGTCAGGAGGTTCCGCTCAAGAACGGTTCGATGATAGCGTCTGACGTCGGTGGGCGCCCGG
>DATMQU010000523.1:0-2436 GCA_035566715.1 Vicinamibacteria bacterium | reverse complement strand
GTTGGTCACCGGACTCAGCCGTTAGTAACCGGCTCCAGGCGCCCCAGCTGGGAATTCGCGCCGAAGTTGTAGCTCGCTTCTCCAACTAGGGCGATCACGGCCAGCCTCGATCTCTTTCAGCGTCTTCAGACAGCCCCGTAGAGCTCGAAGCGGGTCCGAAGCTGAGCCTCCGACTGGACCCTTAAACACCGAGCGAGAAGACGGTCGCGTCGCACTCCTCAGCCTGATGAACCGTCATCGAGTTCTCCCACGAAACGCCGGGGGCCGGCCCCGCGGTCCAAGCCGAGCACCGACACGCGCTACACGGTCAGAAACACGCGGAGGGCGCGGGTCTGAGCGCGCGAACGGGCCGCCATACCTAAAGGGAGGAGAGAAGGATGAAGAGAACAACTCAAGACGCCGCGGGCTGCCGCTCAGCGCGGATCAGCCCGGGTCGGCCCTGCAGTCGACGCCCTGGCGGCGGAGGTGGGCCTGCGTCCGGCGCGCCGCCGCTCAACAATGCTCCTGGGGCGGCGGCGTGATCCGTCCGAGGACCCAGCAGGGGCCGGTGTCGTCCGGGACGATGTAGGCTCGCTCCTTGACGATGGCATAGCAGCCATCCGCCCGACGAAATCGGTACTCCTCAGTCCACGCGGCCCCGTGGTTCACGATGGTCGCTCGCTGGAGGGAGAGCTTGACCCGATCGCGGTCCTCCGGGTGGATGCGGTCTTCGCGCCAGGCGGCATCGGTCACCCTCTCCGCGTAACCAAAAAGATCCTTCAGAGTGTCGCTCCACTCCACCCTGCCGCTGGCCAGGTGCCAGTCCCAGATCGTTGCCTGGGCGGCATAGGATGGCCCCTGCCGGCACTCACCGAGCTCAAGCTCGTTCCGCGCGGCCGCGAGCGCGACGCGGAGGCGCTCCTTCCGTTGCCTGGCCTGCGCCCTCCTCGTGAGAGGTCCCTCCGGTACCAAGCCGCGGCTGCCCTTCGGTCTTGTCTGCCCGGCAGTCTGTTCGACCCGACCTCCCCGCTTCAGCTCGGTGTCGCCGGTCAGGGCTCCTGCGGCCTCTTTCAGGGGCCCCTTCTGTTCATCCGTCCTGCCGCTTGCCATGGCCGACCTCTCCCTTAATGCACGTCGGCGACGCCCCGATGCAACTCGTCACCCCCCCCAGAGGAGGTGCTACTGCTTCCGGGCGAGGAGGATGCCGCCGACAATCGCGACAGCCACGCCCGCCCAGAGCGGGACATTCACCCTCTCTCTATCCTGGACCTCAATCTTGAAGGGCCCGACGCTCGCCTTCTCCGTGTTCTTGGTATAGCTGAATCCGCCATAGGCCAGGGCCAGGATGCCCAAGACCAGGAGCACCGCCCCCAGGAGCCTCGTTCCCTTCATCTCTGCCTCCCCGCGACGCACCCGCCGCTCATCGGCCACCTCCGCGCAACCGCCATGTTTCTTCCTCGGGCGAGCATGGGTGGCTACGGAGGACGCTTGGGTCGCCCCGCGATTGTCCGCCTTCTGTCACAGCAAGAAGAGTGCCAGCCGTGGAGCTGGACCTTCGGGCTTGCTGAGTTCGGTGAGTTTCCGGGCTGGTTGACGTCCGGCTTCCAAATGGAGAATATGTTTGGTGTCATCGGGCGCCGAGATCGGCGCCTGCCATCAGGGATCTTGGGGCGTGGTCAAGAAGCCAGCATTTCTCTCGGCGCTACCCAAAGCTCCTAGCGGCATCCGAGGCCTCGACGAGATCACCGGAGGGGGCCTGCCGCGCGGGCGCCCCACCCTTGTCTGCGGCGGCGCCGGCTCGGGCAAGACCCTTCTCTCAATCGAGTTCCTCGTGCACGGGGTGGAGCTGGGCGAGCCGGGTGTGTTCGTGGCCTTCGAAGAGACCTCCGCGGAACTGGCCGAGAACGTCGCCTCCTTGGGCTTCGATGTGAAGCGTCTCGCCGCCCAGAAGAAGCTGCTCATCGAGTACGTCCGCGTCGAGCGTAGCGAGATCGAGGAGACAGGAGAATACAACCTGGAGGGGCTCTTCATCCGCCTGGGCCACGCCATCGACACCGCCTCCGCCAAGCGTGTGGTGCTGGACACGATCGAGAGCCTGTTCGCGGGCTTGTCGAACATGGCAGTGCTGCGCTCGGAGCTGCGCCGCCTGTTCCGGTGGCTGAAGGACCGCGGTGTGACGGCGGTCGTCACTGCCGAGCGTGCGCCAGGGGGCCTCACTCGGCACGGGCTCGAGGAATTCGTGTCGGACTGCGTGATACTGCTCGACCACCGTGTCACGGATCAGATATCTACGCGCCGGCTGCGGGTGGTGAAGTATCGCGGATCCGGCCACGGCACGAACGAGTATCCCTTCCTGATCGACGACGACGGCGTCTCCGTTCTGCCCATCACCTCGCTGGGGCTCCATCATGGGGCGTCGTCCGAGCGGGTGTCGAGCGGCATACCATCTCTGGACGC
>DATMQU010000522.1:0-7964 GCA_035566715.1 Vicinamibacteria bacterium | reverse complement strand
CGGCTGGAGATCGAGGCCCCCCTGGCCCGCCTGGTCATGGACATCCAGGAGGATAGGCCTCTCCGGCCCGGCTACCCGCTGAAGACCAACAGCTACGACCTGGGGGTGGACCTGGAGCTGGCCGACGCCATCCAGCGCCTGCGGTTCGAGCACCCCGAGGTGCGCGCGCTCGTCATCTCCAGCGCCAAGGACCGCATCTTCTGCTCGGGGGCCAACATCTACATGCTGGGCTCCTCCAGCCATGGCTTCAAGGTGAACTTCTGCAAGTTCACCAACGAGACCCGGCTCTACCTCGAGGACGCCTCCCTCCATTCGGGGCTCAAGTCCCTGGCCGCGGTCAACGGCGCCTGCGCGGGGGGCGGCTACGAGCTGGCCCTGGCCTGCGACGAGATCCTGCTCGTGGACGACGCCTCCTCCGCGGTGAGCCTGCCCGAGGTGGCTCTGCTGGCCGTCCTTCCCGGCACGGGGGGCCTCACGCGGGTGGTGGACAAGCGCAAGGTGCGACGGGACCTGGCAGACGCCTTCTCCAGCCTGGGCGAGGGCGTGAAAGGGAAGCGGGCCGTGCAGTGGGGGCTGGTCGACGAGGCGGTGCCGATCTCCCGCTTTCCGGTCCGGGTCTCGGAGAGGGCCCTGGCCCTGGCCGCGCGGACTCCGCCCCGCTCCGGCCCCGGGGTCGAGCTCAAGCCCCTCCACGCCACCTACCGCGAGGACGGCACGGACTACAAGCACGTCACGCTTCAACTGGACGCGGAGGCTCGCGTCGCCCACCTGACCGTGCGCGGCCCCGAGGACGCAGGGCCGCAGACCGCGGTCGAGCTCCGGAAACGGGGGAGCGACCTCTGGGCCCTGCGCGCGTTCCGGGAGCTGGACGATGCGCTCTTGGACCTGCGCTTCAACCGGCCGGAGATCGGGGTGGTCCTGCTGCAGACGCGGGGGGAGGCGGGGTCCGTCCTGGCCGCGGACAAGGCCCTCTGGGAGAACCGGGGGGACCCTTTCGTGAACGAGGTCCTGCACCACATGAAGCGGGTCTTGAAGCGCCTGGACCTGACGGCCCGGAGCCTCTTCGCCATCATCGACTCCGGCTCCTGCTTCGCGGGATCGCTCTTCGAGCTGGCCCTGGCCGCCGACCGCTCCTACATGCTGGCGGGCCCGGACGGCGACCCCACGGTCGCGCTCTCCGACCTCAACCGGGGAGCCCTCCCCATGTCGAACGGCCTCTCCCGCCTGGACACGCGCTTCCTGGGGGGCGGGCGCACCGACCTCGCGCCCGGCCGCTCCTACGACGCGGAGGCCGCCCGGGAGGCGGGCCTGGTGACGTTCGCCCCCGACGAGATCGACTGGGAGGACGAGGTCCGCTTGGCCGTCGAGGAGCGGGCCAGCCTCTCTCCCGACGCCTGCACGGGCATGGAGGCCAACCTGCGCTTTGCGGGGCCGGAGACCATGGAGACCAAGATCTTCGGGCGGCTCTCGGCCTGGCAGAACTGGATCTTCCAGCGCCCCAACGCGGTGGGGGAGCGGGGCGCGCTCACCCTCTACGGCAAGCCCGAGCGGGCCCGCTTCAACTGGACGCGGACCTAGGGGCCATGAGGGGAGCGGGCGCGGTGGGGAAGCGGGTCCAGGGGCCGTCCCGGGAGCAGAGGTAGGGAAGCCATGTCAAGCGTCGATCTCACGGCGAGGATCCCCAACAACGTCGACCTGGCCGAGGACAAGCGGCTGCTGCGGGCCCTCGAGCAGTGGCAGCCCAACTACCTGGACTGGTGGATGCAGATGGGGCCCACCGACTTCCAGACCCGGGACATCTACTTGCGGACCGCGATCAGCGTGGACGCCGAGGGCTGGGCCCACTTCGACTACGTCAAGATGCCCGACTATCGCTGGGGGATCTTCCTGGCCGAGCCCCTGCCCGACCGCCGGATCGGCTTCGGGGATGCGATGGGGCAGCCGGCCTGGTCGGTTGTCCCCGGCGAGCACCGCAACGTGCTCCGGCGCCTCATCGTGACTCAGGGCGACACCGAGCCCGCGAGCGTCGAGCAGCAGCGGATGCTGGGCCACACCGCCCCCAGCCTCTACGACCTTAGGAACCTCTTCCAGGTGAACGTGGAGGAAGGCCGGCACCTCTGGGCCATGGTCTACCTCCTCCACCGCCACTTCGGCCGCGACGGACGCGAGGAGGCCGAGGAGCACCTGCAGCGCCGCAGCGGCAGCCCCGACAAGCCCCGGATCCTGGGCGCCTTCAACGCCCCCATCGAGAACTGGCTGGACTTCTTCATGTTCACCATGTTCACGGACCGGGACGGGAAGTATCAGCTCCTGGCCCTGGCGGAGAGCGGCTTCGACCCCCTCGCCCGGACGACCCGCTTCATGCTCACCGAGGAGGCCCACCACATGTTCGTGGGGGAGTCGGGGGTGGAGCGCATCGTGCAGCGCACGGCCGAGCTCATGAAGCAGGAGACCAATGGGGACGTGCGCGCCCTGGGGGGCATCGACCTGCCCACCATCCAGAAGTACTTGAACCTGTGGTTTGCCCTCTCCCTGGACCTTTTCGGAGGCGAGATCTCGAGCAACGCCGCCTCTTTCTTCGCCGCCGGCCTCAAGGGCCGCTACAAGGAGGAGGGCTACCCCGACCATCTCGCCCTGGACCAGTCCTATAGGATGAGCGTCCTCGAGGAGGGCCGGGTGACGGAGGTCGAGGTCCCCCTGCGCAACTCAATGAATGAGGTCCTGCGCGACGCCTACGTGGAGGACTGCCAGCGCGGGGTCGACCGCTGGAACAAGCGCCTCCAGGAAGCGGGCCTTACCGAGCGCCTGTCCCTGCCCAGCAAGCGCTTCTACCGTCACATCGGCCTCTACGCCGACCAGCCGTTCGACGTCGAGGGGCGGCTCTTGGGCAAGCCGGAATGGGAGGCCCGCCGGGAAGAGTGGCTCCCCACCGAGGCGGACCGAGCCTACATCACCAGCCTCCAGAAGCCGGTCCGGGAAGCGGGAAAGATCGCGAACTGGATCGGAAAGCCGCCCCGGGGCATCAAGGGCCTGCCCTTCGAATACGAGTACGTCCGCCTGGCCTGACGAGCCGCGCCCGCTTTCACGCGGGGGGCGCCCTCAGGCGGAAGCGACCCGTCGCGGCTCGGAGGTGAGCCCCCGGCGCGCGGGGTTGGCCGCCCGCTGCAGGCGGGCCACGTCCTCGGGGAGGAAGACGGGGATGTCGAGCCCCCCCGTCACCTCCTGGGCCTGCTTGGCCAGGCGGTTGTAGTTCTCGACGTAGGCGAGGGCGCTGGCCGCGGTGGCGGGCGTGCCCTTGAGGCTGGCGTTGGCCATGCGGGCCGTGGCCCGGGCCATCCCCCGCAGGGAGACCTCGAGCACGCGCGCAATGCCCCGCCGGGCGTTGGCGATGAGGCCTCCGGTCACGCTCATGAGCCGTCCGTGGAGGTCGGCCTCGTGGCAGAGCAGCCGGGCCGCGCGCCGGCTGTAGCCTACCAGCTCCGCCTGGCGGCCTTCGGCCCTGAGGCTGGCCAGCTGCTGCTCGACCAGGGCCAGGTCCTCCCGGACGGCATCGAGGGCCGCCACCACCTGGCGGTGGGCCTCCTCGAAGGCGGCCACCGCCTCCAGGGGGCGCCGGATCCAGCGCGGGAAAAGGGTATCCACACCGCGCGAGCGCATGTCGGCGATGTCTTGGGACAGCCGGGATTCGACCTCGGTTCGGTCCAGGTCCGCGAAAGCGGCGAACGAATCCAGGGTCTCCCGAGCCGCGTCATATTGAGTCAAGAGTTCGGCGTTCACGAGCACCTCCCGGGGAAGCACCGGACCAACCGGGCGCGCAGCAGTCTCGACGGCCTCAGCCGGGGGCTAGTGGCACCCTCGGCCAGCCGAACCCGCCAACTTCGGCGGGTGTCTTCAAGCTCGCCGGGTTCGAGAGCCTCCTCCTCGATCCGAGACGAGTCTATTGTGCTCTGCGTCACGACGGCTACTGTACTCTGGTACGGTTTCCGTACAGTCATTAGCCTGGCCAAGTATACATATTGCCTACGGCTAGATGCAAGTCCTGGCAGGCTGGCCATATGGACCCCGGGGGTGTGTTGCACAAGCTGGCGCCATGATACTATGTATACAGGTACCGTGCCTACAGGGGACAGACCACCGAATCGGGCATATCTCCTTTCCCCTCACTCGTTTGTGCTGGAGGAGCTGGGGCGCTGGCTCCTGCCCTCCGGCATCCCGTACGAGAAGATCCAGCTGGCGTACTCCCTGGCCCCCCGTCCGGACCCCCTGACCATGAAGCGCGGCTCGGTCTGCGTGGTGGACGCCTGCTTCCCCCCGGCGGCCACGGAGTCCCTGGTCTCCGCGGTCCTCTCCGACTCCCCCGAGGCCAGGATCCTCGTCGCGGCCGACGAACTGACGGAAGCCTTCGCCTTCCCCCTCCTGCGCCTGGGCGTGAAGGGGCTCATGACCTATGCCCACACCCGGCGGGAGTTCCTCCCCGCCTTGGCCGCCGTCGCCAAGGGCGGTTACTGGGTTCCCCGCGGCTTGCTCTCGCGCTTCCTGGACCTGCTCCTGGCCAAGGCCCCGGCGCCGCCCGTACCCCACACCATCCTCAGCAGGCGCGAGCAGGATGTGCTGGAGCTGCTCCTCCAGAACCTTGCCAACAAGGAGATCGCGGGGAGACTGAACATCTCGGAGCGCACGGTGAAGTTTCACGTCTCGAACCTGCTCGCCAAGTTCTCGGTCCAGCGGCGGGCCGACCTGATCCTCCACTCCTTCCAGTCCCATGCGATTTCTCCGCAACCGGGGCGGGCGAGCCTGGAGGACGCGCCCCCCCACCACCCGCGATTCACCCGGCCCCGCGCCGCGGGCTAAAGGCCGCGGCCGGGCGTGCTAGATTTCGCTCGTGGACGCCACGAGCCGGCCCCGGGTGAAGATCTGCTGCATCCGCAGCGTCAGCGAGGCCTGGATGGCCATCCGCCACGGCGCCTCCGCCCTGGGTCTGGTCTCCGCGATGCCGAGCGGACCGGGCGTGATCGCGGAGGAGACCATTGCTGAGATCGCGCGCATGGTCCCGCCCGGAGTGGGGTCCTTCCTGCTGACCAGCCGGCAGGACGCGGCGTCCATCATCGAGCAGCAGCGAAGGCTGCGGGTCAGCACCCTCCAGATCTGCGATCGTCTAGCCTCAGGAAGCCACCGCGACTTGCGCGCGGCCCTGCCGGGGATCGCGATCGTGCAGGTGGTGCACGTCGTCGGCCCGGAATCGGTCGCGGAGGCGATCGGGGTAGCTCCGGAGGTGGACGCGATCCTTCTCGACTCCGGAGACCCAGGCCGGCCCGTGAAGGAGCTGGGGGGTACCGGACGCCGCCACGACTGGCGGCTCAGCCGCCGGATCCGGGAGGCGGTCGGGGTCCCGGTCTTCCTGGCTGGGGGCCTCGACCCCGACAACGTGGCCGAGGCCGTGGCCGAGGTCGGGCCCTTCGGGGTTGACGTCTGCTCCGGGCTTCGCACGGGCGGAGCACTCGACGAAGGAAAGCTCTCCCGATTCTTCGAGGCCGTCGCCGCTTAGGGCCCGGAGCGGAGCGCGGCAGGGCAGAATGCCGCTCGGGCCTTCACGTCCAGCAGAGTCCAGCCGCCGCGCCGACGCGCTCCGCCGAGCGCGTCACCCTCTTCTTGGCGCGCCGGGACTGCGGAGCAGGAGAGCGTAGTTGGCTCCCGTGGTCGGCTCCGCAAACCCCGCTTCGGTCCTAAAGCGGAGGCGCTCGTAGAAAGAGATGCTTCGGGGATTGAATGTTTCGAGGTAACAGGTGGCGGAGACGCGATCGGCTTCCGCCAGGGTCGGTTCGAGCAGTGTTCGACCAAGCCCCTGACCTTGAGCCGCGGGATCGACCGCGATGATTGAGAGGTACCACGCCTCATCGTCAACCACGCCCGCGGCCTTCGACTTCATGAAATGGACGATCCGATAGTAGTTCGCGCACCCCTCGGCGTTGAGCGTCGCCTCCAGAAAGGCGCGCTTCTTGCGGGCGGCCCGCGCGTGGGCATCCGGAGCCTGGGGCAGCAGCCACACCGCTGCTCCGCGCGCTGGATCGGCGAGATGAACGCAGCGCCCGATGTCCCTGCCTTCCTGGATCGAATAGTCGAAATACCCCGCGAGAACGGCCCGACGGCGGGCGGCGTCGCGCGCACGAGGGGCGCAGATGGAGAGGTAAAACGGGTCGTCCTCGAGCGCAGCCACCAGACTCGAGCAGGCCGGATCGAGCCCCGGCCCCGGCTGGCTCTTCAAGTGCCCGTGGCCCTCTTAAGCGCCGCCCGCGCCAGCAAACGAGTCGAGTCCAGCGTGGGCAGAGCGCTACGCTTCTCGTCGATGAGAAGCGGGAGCTCGGTGCAGCAGAGCGCGACCGCATCGCAGCGCTCGCGCGCCATCCTGGCGATCACCTGCTGCAAGTAGGCCAGCGCTTCGTCCGTGAAGCGCCCGTACACGAGCTCGTCGAAGATCATGCGGTTGAGCTGCTGGCGCTCTTCCGGGGAGGGGACCAGGAGTTCGATCCCGACCGCGGAGAACTTGGGAGGGTATACCGGTCCCTCCATCAGGTACTTGGTGCCGGTAAGGGCCACGCGACGATATCCGCAGCGCTTTGCTTCGGCGGCCACGGCTTCCGCGATATGCACCCACGGCAGGGGGGATCGATCGCGGACGAGGTCAAGCCCCTGATGGATGGTGTTGTCGGGGCAGATTGCGAACTGAGCGCCGATCGTCTTCAGCTTGGCCGCGGAGCTGAGCATCATGTCGCCGACGGCGTTCCAGTCGCCGCGATAGATCGGGCGCATGTACTCCGCGAGGGGATAGGTGTGCATGCTCACCTCGGGATGATCATGCTCACCCAGCACCTGCGCCCCCTCCACGCAGAGCGTGCGGTAGCAGAGGGAGGCGCCCTCGGCGCTGCACGCCACGATGCCGACGTGCTGGCTGCTGCGAGGAGAAGCTCGTTCGGTCATTGATATCCGCTCCCGCGTCGAGCGCGCGCTCGATCTCCTTCGGACTCACTTCTTGAGATATCGCTCCAGGAACGTGGTGGCGGCACGGTACGCCTCGATCCAGTGTGCGTGAACGAGGAAGTCGTGTATCTCGTCGGGGAAGATCAGCTGTTCCACCTTCACGTCCCGTTCCCGCAGAGCCTCCGTCAACGCCACGCTCTGCTGGAAAGGCACGTTGCGGTCGTCATCGCCGTGGATGAGGAGCACGGGCGAGCGCCAGGTCTTGACGTCGGCCATCGGCGAAGACTCGAAGGCGAGGCGGGCGGCGGCAGCGTTCCCACTCCCGATGTCCTCTCGTTCGATCACGCGAAACCAGTCGCTCCAGTCGTGCACGCCGTGGAAGTCGACTCCGGCGGCGAACAGGTCGGAGCCGCGCGCCAGGCCGAGCGCCGTCAGGTATCCGCCGTAGGAGCCACCCCAGAGGCCGATGCGCGTCCCATCCACGTCCATTCTTCCCCGCAGATAGAGGCCGGCTCCCGCGACGTCGCGATACTCGGAGGCTCCCTGGGCCCCGAAATCAACCGCTTCGCGGAACTCCATCCCGTACCCGATACCGCTGCGATAGTTCACGGATAGGACGATGAAGCCGCGGCTCGCGAGGTATTGGTTCATCGCGTAGGCGTTGCGGTAGTAGTACATGTAGTGCCAGCCGGGAAGCATCTGACGCCGCGATCCACCATGGAAGAAGATGACGGCCGGCCGACGCTGTCCAGGCTTCGAGTCCGCCGGCCGGAAAAGCTGCGCGTGAATGGACAGGCCATCCGTGGCGGAGAAGACTACCGCCTCGGGGATCACGAGCGACGCCTCCGGGAAATCCGCGGGGACCGCACCCGGAGCCAGATCCCGGTCGGGGGCGCTGCCGACCCGAATGACGGGGGAGGGGTGCTTCCTCGATCCTGCGCTCACGAACGCGACCGCCTTGCCGTCTCCGGTGGCGACGGGTGACCACT
>DATMQU010000521.1:0-2852 GCA_035566715.1 Vicinamibacteria bacterium | reverse complement strand
CCGTCGCCCCGCTCCACCGCGGAGATACGGCCGAGATCCCGTTGATCGTAGAGGAGGACGAAGTCACGGACCCGCCCCCCGCCCCGATCCGCAGCCCCGAGCCGCCCAAGGGAGCGACCCTCATCTCCACGCCCGAAGAGGCGCAGGACCTGCGGCGCCGGATCAGCATTCCCTCCGCGGACTTCGACGTGAACCTGGAGGCGATCGAGGAAGAGGAAGACGAAATCGAGGAGATCTCGCTGGAGAGCGAGCCCCTCCCCCCCCTCCGGCGGTCGGTCCCACCGTCCCCCGGGCCCCTCCCGCCTCCCCCTCGCGCGCCCGTGACCGCGCCCGTGATCGCGCCCGCGCCCGTGCCCACGCCCCCCCGCCACACCGCGCTCCCGCCCCGCTCCGCCTCGCCCCCGCCCATCGAGGTCGAGGTTGAAGGGGGCTCGTCGCAGGCCGAGGTCGCGGTCCCCATCGAGCTCAACCTGGAGCCCGGCACCACCCAGGTGAACCTGAGCTTGCGCCTGATCTTGAAGATCAAGCGCGCGCCGTAACGGGTCCGGCGTTTCCCCGGCTGTTGATCCCAACGAGGCGCTCGCCTCGCGCCGGTCCTGGCCTCAACGGTTCTACCTAGTGGTAGTCGGGTTCCCAGACTGGCCACTTCTGGGGCTCGGTACACCTTGCAACTCGCTCCACAGCCTCATCCAAGCCCTTTTGGTGCCCGGCACGGTTTGTGCCTGTGATCGGCGGTGGGAAAGCATGCTTACCGCTTGGTTCAACATGACTTAACGCGATCAAGGCCGGTCTCTTCAAGAGCATCACCTCCGGTCTGGGTGGCTTTGCTCCTTGAACGAGGCCGCCCTCGCGGGGCGGTCGCAGTCAACGAGACGACAGCAGAACTGAAGACAGCGCGCCTTGCCGGCGCGCTTCTAATGCCTTGTCCACTCGCTAACGGGAGTTCGCGTGACGCTTCGAAAGGCGCAAGTCGCACATTGACTGCCTGGAGTCTCTTTTCGGGAGGTCGCCGCGTTCGGGAATCTGGAAGCCCGAGGGCGCAATAAAGAGTCCGGCGGGACGCAAAGCGATGACCGAGCGTTGTCGGCCGATTCTCTAACGGTTCCGAGGCCCTGAGGAGCACCCTTTTGGCTCGGCCCGCGGGGTCGCGACAGCCTCTCGGGTGTGCGTACACATCATGGGTTGCGCTGTAGGCGGCGACTCGGGAGGTGAGCAGTGTCAAAGACCGGCCTGCCGGCCGCGTTCGGACGCTACGAGGTCCTCGGCTTGGTGGGCGAGGGCTCCATGGGTCGGGTGTACCGGGCATTCGATCCCATGGCAAAGCGTCTCGTCGCCATCAAGACGCTCAGGACCGAATATGTGATCAGCACCCGAGGCGAAGAGTACCGCCGGCGCTTCCGCAGGGAGGCCCAGGCCGCGGGCAACCTGGCTCACCCTTACATCACCACCGTTTTCGACGTCGGCGACGACTTCTTCGTGATGGAACTCCTCGAGGGCGCCACCCTTCAGAGGCTGCTGCAGCAGAAGGGCCGGCTCGACCTAGGCGCGGCCTTGCAGATCTTGGGCCCCGTCGCCGAAGGTCTCGACTACGCCCACAACAAGGGCACGATCCACCGGGACATCAAACCCTCAAACATCATGATCCTTCCCGACGGCCGGCCCAAGATCGTGGATTTTGGCGTCGCCCATCTCACCTCCACCGCCCTGACGTCGGCGGGCGCGTTCGTGGGCTCACCCTCCTACATGGCGCCGGAGCAGATCACAGCCAGCCAGGCTTCGGCGCGCACGGATCTCTTCTCCCTCGCCGCGGTGGCCTACGAGACGCTCACGGGGAAGAAGTGCTTTGACGGGGAGTCCATCGTCCAGATCGTCCAACGCGTCGTCAACATCGATCCTCCTCCTCCGTCGTCCCATAACCCGGCCCTTCCCCCACGCTTCGATGATGTCTTTCGACGCGCCCTGGCCAAGGACCCGAGCGTACGCTTCCCCACCGCCATGTCCTTCGTAGCTGCGCTTGGCCGACGGAGCGCCGACGCCGCCGCCTCGGCAACGATCCCCGCGACTCCCTTGCCATGGCAGGGAGACTTGTATGGCGTGGGCGACGTCACAACCCATGACCTCCGGGGGCTCTCATCCTGGTGTGCGCCCGGACCGGCGCCTGCCCGACGTCGGCAACCGCTCTCGCGCCAGCTGGCTCGCCTCGTCGGCGTTGGAGCGCTGGTCCTCGGGATGGCAGCGGCGGTGGTCGCGCTCGCCCGCACCGCCTCCCCGTTGCCGCCCACGGAAGGGCTGCCCCCCCTCCCGATGGGTGGGATCGAGATCGCGACCGACCCCGTGGGCGCCCAGGTCTGGGTCGATGACACGGACGCGGGGAAATCGCCGCTGGCTCTGGCCGGGGTGCGCCCCGGCCGCCACGCCATCCGGGTCGCTCTTCCGGGGTTCTCCTCCGCCGAGTTGGCGCTGGACGTGCCCCCGGGAAGTTTCGCGGTGCCCCTGCGGTTCACTCTGCGGCCGGTGAGCGCGATCCTTCAAGTCCGCTCGGACCCGCAAGGCGCCGAGGTGGTCATCGACGGTCAGCCCCGGGGGACGACGCCCCTCGAGACCCTCTCCCTCCCTCCCGGCAAGCACCGGGTGGAGGTGACCCGGAAGGGGTTCGCTCCTTGGGGGCAGACCATCCAGGCGAAAGCGGGTGAACGGATCCCGCTGCTCGGTCGCCTTCCGTACCAACGGAGCGCCGCCGAGCTCAGGGAGCACCTGCGGAGGCTGGGATGGGTCCGCGAAGGAGACTTCCTGGAACCAGGTCGGGACGTAACACCGCCCCAGAAAATCTCGGGGGAGACCACGCCCTGCCC
>DATMQU010000520.1:0-2717 GCA_035566715.1 Vicinamibacteria bacterium | reverse complement strand
GTGACCAATGCCGCCCTCCTCCAGCACCTCTACGTGCGCGGGGAGGTGGGATTCGAGGCCTCCGTGCAGACCATGAACAGCCGGGCGGCCGCTCTCGCGGAGGGAATCGCCAACAACGCGATCCTCATGGCCCACGCCGTGGCGGGGGTGGACGACCTGCCCGACGAGGATCTCCAGATCGGCGTGCTTCTGGCCCTCCTCCAGGACGACGCCAAGAATCAGTCCTCCTTCCTGACCTGGAAGGAGGGCTGGCCGCAGAAGGACGTGGCGGGGGTGCTCCGCCGGGATTTCCTCTGCTCCGAGGAGCGGGCGGACAAGCTCTCCGGGGCCTGGGGACGCCATCCCCTGCTGGGCCGCATGTATCTGCCCGCCTATCGAGCGGGCACGGAGGAGGTCGCGCGGCTCAGGGCGAAGCACCCCCCCCAAGCGGTGCTCCCCGCCCTCTATGGCTGCCGCGGCCTGGTGGACGTGGTGACGGTGCGGACGGCCCTGGGTGAGCCCGCCTCCGCGGGCGCCTAGCGATAGCGCTCTCGGATCGTGGGCACCAGGTACTCCGCGAAGGCCCGCTCCTCGTCGTAGCGCGGCGCGTAGCCCCAATCGCGTCGGGCGGCGGAGTCGTCCACGTCCGCGGGCCAGGAGTCCAGGATCCGCTGCCGCTTCAGGTGCGGCTCGAAAGTCAGCCGGCTGCCCGGGAAGGCCTGCGCCACCCGCCACCGGATCTCCTCCGCGGAAGGGTTGAATGCCCCCACATTGTAGACGGTGCGGGTGAGGCGCTCCTTGGGGGCCTGGGCCAGGCTCAGAAGCGCGTCCACGCCGTCGGGCATGGCCATGAACGGGATACGGGTGTCCGGCCGCACGAAGCAGGCGTAGGGCTTGCCCCCGGCGGCGGCGTGGAGCATTTCGGGGGCATAGTCGGAGGTTCCCCCGGAGGGGACGGTGACCGCGGAGATCAGGCCCGGGAAGCGAACGCAGCGGAAGTCCACCTTGCCGGAAAGGGTCTCGACCGCCAGCTGCTTGTAGTGCTCCGCGTAGTAGCGGCCCAAGTGCTCGCAGTAGAGCTTGTTGCACCCGTACATGGTGGTGGGCCGGTTCCAGTCGTCCTCCCCCACCCGGCCCACGCGGGCCTTGGTCTCGAGGTCGGGCAGGCCATAGGCGGCGATGGAGCTCGGGTACATGAAGACCACCGGCCGGCCGTGGGACTCCCCCTCCTTCTGGGCGAATTCCAGGAGGCGCAGCGTCCCTTCGACGTTCACCTGGTGGGCGGCCGTGGGTGTGAACTCCGCACGGGTGGAGAGGAGGGCGGCCAGATGGAAGACCAGCTCCACCTCGTACTCGGAGAGGATCCGCTCCAAGAGGTCCACGTCCAGGATCGAGCCCACGTACTGATGCTGGACCCGGCGGGCCGGCTCGGGGTCGAGGGCCCGCAAGTCGAGGGTGATGATGGCGTGGGCCCCGGCGCCGGCCAGCCTCTCGATGAGGCCGTGGCCGATCTCGCCGCTGGCGCCCGTCACGAGCACGACCGGTTTCCTCAGCACGCTGACCTCCGGGGTGTACCGGGCGGCCCGATTGTAGCGTCAAGCGGGCGGCCGCGGCGCTTCCCCTAGAGCGCGGGGCGCTCGCTCTCGAGGGGACGAGGATTCCGTGACCCTGGGAAGGGGACATTTCTACCTGGCCGGAAAGGGGACATTTCTACTTTGCGCGGGCGCGGATCACCCCAGGTTTGACACCCCTCCGCGGGGGGGCTTAGACTCCGCCTGCGCGGCGTCGGCTTAGGGACCGCGCGCGGCCGAAAAGCCCCTGCATGCTGTCGGAGAGGATCGGAGCGGCCTTCGCGCGCCCGGTGGAGGGCGTCGTGCGGGCCTTCGCCAGGGTGAGCCCGGACGTGCTCACCATCACGGGGCTGGCCCTGAACGGGGTGGCTTGCGCCTGCTTCGCCTTCGCGGGGGGAAAGGACTATACGACCCCCACCCTCCTGCGCACGGGGGGGCTCGTGGCCTTCCTGGCCAGCATCTTCGACATGATCGACGGGCGGGTGGCCCGCCGCCGCGGGCGGGGAACCAAGTTCGGGGCCTATCTGGACTCCACCATGGACCGCTACTCGGACATGGTGCTCTACATGGGCCTGATGATCCTCTACGCCCGCTTGAACCGGACGCCGCTCATGGTGCTGGTCTGGGTGGCCGCCTTCGGGAGCTTCATGACCTCCTACGCGCGGGCGCGGGCGGAGAGCCTGATTCCGCGCTGCACGGTCGGTTTCCTCGAGCGTCCGGAGCGAATCGTGCTCCTCGTCTTCGGCGCCCTCACCAACCGCATCGCGGCCGTCCTCTGGGTCATCGCCATCCTCTCCAACCTGACCGCGGTGCAACGCGTGGTCTACACGTACGTGGAGCTGAAGAGGGGCTGGGGGGGGCCGGGCCCCGAGCAGGACCCGGGAAAGGGCGCGTGAGCTTCAACCCGAAGTCGGAAGCCCTGCGTCGCCGAATGCTGAACCCCTGGCGCTTCCGCCTCTACCTCTGGACGACGCTCCCCCTGGCGGCGGGGGCGGGGCTGCGGCTGCGCGAGCTGGACGGCTCCTCCTGCACGGTCTTTCTGCCCGGGGGCTGGCGGACCCAAAACCCCTTCCGGTCGACCTACTTCGCCGCCCAGGCCATGGCCGCGGAGCTGTCCACGGGCGCCCCCGCCGCCGTCCTGGTCGCGGGGGCTCCCGCGACCGTGTC
>DATMQU010000519.1:0-3772 GCA_035566715.1 Vicinamibacteria bacterium | reverse complement strand
CGTTGCGCGGTACACGGCCGTCCCCCGGAGCTTGGTCGCCTCCAGGTCCTCGGGCACGAGCACGACCGCGCGGAGGCCGGCCCGGGCCGCTCCCGCCGCCACCGCGTTGGCCAGATTGCCGGTGGAGGCACAGCCCACGGTGTCCATCCCGAACTCCTTGGCCTTGCTGAGCGCCACCGCCACCAGGCGGTCCTTGAAGGAGAGGGTGGGATGGCAGGCCGCGTCGTACTTGACCCAGAGGTCGGCGATGCCCAGCCGCTCACCCAGGCGGGGGACGCGCAGGAGAGGGGTGAACCCCGTCCCCCAGCCCACGGTTCCTTCCGCCTCCAAGGGCAAGAGCTCGCGGTAGCGCCAGAGGTCGCGCGGGCGGTCCGCGATCGCCTCCCGGGTGAACGTGGCCCGGGCCCGGTCCAGGTCATATACCGGCTCTAGGGCCCCCCAGCACGCGTCGCAGGCCGCCACGGGCTCAATCCCCCGTTCCTTCCCGCACTCCTTGCATTTCAAGCCCGTGACCCACCCCATGTCGGCCTCCAAAAACAAAAAAGCCCTCGGCGATTTCGCCGAGGGCCATTTTCGCGACGCGCTGGCTTTTAGCCGAGCGGGCGCGCGGGGCCCCGGCGGACGATAATGCGCATCGCCATGGGGCCCACGGACAGACGCTGCCCTCTCACCTGGACCGCCGCGAGAAGGGACGCCCGTTTCATGGAGGAGAGTATAGGGGAGGCCGGACCCGCCGTCAACAGGGAACTGTGATATTCAAGCACCACATGATCGCCCCCCGGATCCTGGCCCTCGCCCTGGCCGCAGGCCTCTGGGCGCGGCTCTCCCCGGCCCAGTCGGCGAGCTTCGACCACTCCGCCTTCGACAGCCTGCTCCGGAAGCACGTGGCTGCGGGCCTGGTGGACTACAACGGCTTCAAGAAGGCGCGGGAGTTCCCCGCCTACCTGGACGCCCTGGCGGGAGCGGACCCCGCCCGGCTCTCCCCCCCCGAGCGGCTGGCGTACTGGATCAACACCTACAACGCCTACACGATCCAGGCCATCCTCCTCCACGGGGAGCGGGAGTCCATCCGCAACATCAGCGAGTCGGGGTTCGCGGTCGGCGGCGGCGGGGGCGGCCCCTGGCGGCAGAGGGTAGTCAAGGCGGGCGGGCAGGTCTACCACCTGGACAACGTGGAGCACGACATCATCCGCAAGCAATTTAGGGAGCCGCGCATCCACTTCGCGCTCGTCTGCGCGGCCCTGGGCTGTCCTCCCCTGAGGAGCGAGGCCTATACGGGGGCGCGCCTGGAGGACCAGCTCGCCGATCAGGCGCGGATCTTCCTCCGCGAGAGCCCGGCCAAGAACCGGGTGGCGGTGGCCGAGGGGATCGTCTACGCGAGCCCGATCCTGGTCGAGTGGTACCGGGAGGACTTCGGGGGCACCCCCGAGGCGGTGGGCAAGTACTTGGCGGGGTTTTATCCGGAGGGTCCCGAGCGGTCCCTGCTCCTCAGCGGCGCCTTCAAGCTGGAGGCGACGGACTACGACTGGACGCTCAACAGCCGGGAGAAGGGCCGACGGAAGTGACACCGGGGCATTTTCTTCGTTCCCGCCCGGTGGGGCCTGGAGAGGGGTAGAGGTGGCGACCCCCACCCGGGCCGGCTGCGCGTTCTGCGCGATCGTGGACGGCCGGTCGGAGGCGCTCTTCGTCCTGGAAGACGAGGTCGCGGTGGCCTTCCTGGATCACCGCCCGCTCTTTCCCGGCCATTGCCTGATCGTGCCCCGCGCCCATCATGAGACCCTGCTCGACCTGCCCCCGCCTCTGGTGGCCCCGCTCTTCCTGGCCGCGCGCCTGCTCGCCCGGGCCGTCCAGGAGGCCATGTCCGCGGAGGGGTCCTTCGTGGCCCTCAACAACCGGGTGAGCCAGAGCGTCCCCCATCTCCACGTCCACGTCGTGCCGCGCCGCTTCAAGGACGGCATGAGGGGGTTCTTCTGGCCCCGCCAAAAATACGAGAGCGCGGAGGCCATGCGGCGGGCCCAGGCCGCGGTCGCGGCGTCGGTGCGAGCCCTCCAGGCCGGGGCTCAGTCGCCCTCGCGCGACTACACGGGGCAGTAGAGACCCGTCCGCTCGCGGGTCCACCAGGCGCGCTCGCTCCAGGGCCGGGCCGGGCGGGTGAAGCGGTACTCATAGAGCACCGCGCGCACGAAGCGCGGGGGGCGGTCGGGGAAGGGGTTCTTCCCCAGAAGGCCCAGGACGGGCGGCGAGCCTTCGAGCAGCTTCACCAGAAAGCGCACGAACCAGGGGTTTTCCTCGCAGGTCTCGAGGGCGGCGAACCACATCTGCCAGTCCAGCCGCGGCTGGTGGGGGGCGACGAAGGCCGGGGCGCGCGTGAGGTCGCCCGGCTTCCACCGAAACTCGTAGGCCTTCCAGGTCTCTCCGTCCGGGCTCCCCTCCACCAGGATCTCCGGGCGCGAGGTCGTCATGACGGCAAAGAGGCCGTAGGGGTTGATGGTGCGGAAGGGCGCCACTGCCCGGAAGAGGGCGAGGGCCGGAGAGGGCCAGGGGACGTCGAGGCCGGCGCGGCCCGCCATCTGGGCCAGGGATACGAACACGACGAGCGCACCCATCGGCGCGAGGACCCAGACGGGCCAGGGGCGGGGCGGGCGCGCCTCGGGGGCGGAGAGCCGCGCCCGCAGGCGAGCGGGCAGGGCCAAGTCGTCGAGGGCCAGCACGCAGAGGACGATGGTCAGGAGGTTGAAGAAGCCGTAATTGCCGGTGGCCGCGATCAGGAGCTGGAAGGCGACCAGAGCGGCCGCCCCCGCGATTCGCAGCCGCCGCGGCGCGAAAAGGAGCAGCGGCACTCCCAGCTCCGCCACGAACATGAGCACGCCCGAGAGGGTGTGAAACCAAGGGGGGAGCTGGTGCGCCCACCACCCGACCCAGGTGGGCAGGGGCTGCGTCTCGTAGTGGACGCGGAGGGCGGTGAGCCCCCACCAGGACGGGTCGCCGCTCTCGAGCTTCACCAGACCCGAGCTCAGCATCAGCCGGAAGAGCAGGAAGCGCAGCAGCCAGAGGGCCAGCGGCGACGGCTCGGACTCCCGCCCCGGCCGCGGGAAGAGGCGGGGCGGGGCCAGGAAGAGAGCGAGGAACCCCGCTTCCAGGAGCAGGCTGTCCCACTGATAGCCCAGGAAGATCTGGCCCACGCTCGTGAAAGATAAGTAGAGGGCCCAAAGCAGGCCCAGCGTCGGCAGGGGGAGGACCCCCACCACCAGCAGCAGGGACAGGCCAATGCCCGCGAGGGCGCCGACGCGCAGGGCGGCCTCCCCCGCCCCGAGCCAGAACACGGTGGGCAGGAGCCAAAAGCGCTCGGGCCCGAGGCGGGCGGAGAGGGAGTCGAGCAAGCCCGCGGCCGGGAGCAGGCCCTGGGGACCGATGAGGCCCTGCACCTGCCCGGCCAGGGATAGGAAGGCTACGAGGTAGGTCAGGCCCAGGAGACGCAGGAACAGCCAGGCCGTGCCGCCCACGGCCGTCCTCGTCGGGTCCACCGCGAGAACATAGCACGGGCGTCAGCGCCGGCGAGGAGCGATCATCGGCTAGTATCATCAGAGCCATGCGCATCAGTGTCCTTGCTCTTGATGACGTGTTCGACCTGGGCTTGTCTGCCGTCCTGGACGCCTTTAAGACGGCAAATGAGTTGACCGAGGTGGCCGGACTCACGGTCCCTCGATTTGACGTGCGGATCGTCGGCGTTCGAAAAGCCATCAGAACCTCACAGGGCTTGAGCGTGCCCGTT
>DATMQU010000518.1:0-7098 GCA_035566715.1 Vicinamibacteria bacterium | reverse complement strand
TGCTGATCAGCCCGGGCAGTGCGTCCACATAGGTGGACTTGAGCTTTTGGATCCCGCGGTAGTCCAGGATCTTCCGGGGCAGCTCGTGGACAACGGCCAGCTCCTCCAGCACGTCCTCCGCGGTGGAGGCGGCCCGGGTCTTGGCCGTCTTCTTCCCGCTCTTGAAGCCCAGGCGGTCGAAGAGAACCTCCCGGAGCTGCACGGGGGAGTTGATGTTGAACTCTCCCTTGGCCAGGATGTAAATCTCTTTGGTGAGGGCGGCGAGCTGCTGCTCCATGTCGCGGCTCATGCCCGCCAGCAGCGGAGCGTCCACCCTCACCCCCGCCCGTTCCATGTCCGCCAGCACCTCCACCAGGGGAAGCTCCATGGTCTGGTAGATGGGCAGGAGGCCCTCCTGCTCGAGTCGGGAGGTCACCGCGGGGGCCAGCCGCAGGACGAGCTCGGCGTCGTCCCCCGCGGCGTGCGCGGTCCGGCCCACCGATGCCTCGTCCCCCGTCACCCCCTCGCTTCCCGAGCCCCGACGCTCCCCCAGGAACTCGACGGCGAGATCGTCGAGGGCGTAAGCGCGCCGCCCGGGGTTGAGGAGGTAGGAGGCCACCAGGGCGTCGAAGTCGAACCCGCGGCCCTCCACGCCGTGGCGCGCGAGGAGGATGAGGTCGCGCTTGGCGTGGGCGCTGAGCTTGCGGACGCCGGCGTCCACGAGCAGGGGACCAAGGCGCGCGAGCGTTTCCGCGACCCCGAGCGGGTTCGGCGCCTCGAGGGGAGAATGGCCGAGGGGGATGTAGGCGGCCCGGCCCGGGTGCGTGGCCAGGGCCACGCCCAGGAGGCGGGCCCGCATGGGCTCGTGGTTCGTGGCCACGAGGCCG
Organism: Vicinamibacteria bacterium; assembly: GCA_035566715.1. Lineage (GTDB taxonomy): Bacteria > Acidobacteriota > Vicinamibacteria > Fen-336 > Fen-336 > DATMML01. The sequence continues at coordinate 6,232 of DATMQU010000518.1, read as the reverse complement.
AGGGAGACCTGGCCCGCTGCCCGCGCCTCCTTCAGGAGCGCGTCCACATCTTCCATGCGGGTGACGATCTGGTGCTCGGTGGCCGCTGCCACCACGGGGGGCGCGAACTCCCGGGCCAGGGCCTGGAACTCGAGCTCGGTGAAGAGGGCGTGGGCGGCCGCCCCATCCGGCTCGCGCCGCGCGAAGGCGGCCAGGTCGAGCTCGACGGGCACGTCCGCGCGGAGAGTGGCGAGCTGCTTGGAGAGGAGGGCGTCCTCGCGGTGGGCCTTTAGGCCTTCCCGGTAGGCCGCGCGCTTCACCCGGTCCGCGTTCTCGAGCACGGCCTCGACGGGGCCGAACTCGCGCACCAGGTCGCGCGCGCCCTTGTCCCCGATACCGGGCACTCCCGGTATGTTGTCCACGGCGTCGCCCACCAGGGCCAGCACGTCCACCACCCGCTCCGGGGGCACCCCGAACTTCTCCTCCACCGCCCTGCGGTCATAGAGTGTCGCCCCCATGCCTTCCCGGCCCGGGTTCAACACCTTGACGCGGTCGCCGACGAGCTGCAGCAGGTCCTTGTCCCCGGACACCACCACCACGTCGTGGCCGGCGGCCACCCCCTGGCCGGCCAGGGTCGCGATCACGTCGTCGGCCTCGAAGCCTGGGACCTCGATGACGGGCAGCCGGAGGGCCTCGCACACCCGGCGCACGAAGGGGATCTGGACGGCGAGATCGTCGTCCATCTTTGGCCGGTGGGCCTTGTACTCCTTGTAGGCCTCGTGCCGAAAGGTAGGCCCCGCGAGGTCAAAGCTGATGGCGATGTACTCCGGCTTCTCGTCCTGATACAGCTTGCGGAGCATGGTGGTGAAGCCGTAGACGGCGCCCGTGGGCAGCCCCCGGGTCGTGGCCAGGCCGCGGATGGCGTGGTAGGCGCGGTGGAACTGCGCGCTGCCATCCACCAGATAGAGCGTGTGGGCACCGGCCATGGCGGGATCTTACCCCGGACCGTGGGCGGACCACGGTCAGGGCGCGGTGAGAATTGATCCTCCCGCGGGCGGTCGGACGCGACCCTCGGCTCCCTGGCCGCGGGGAGACGCTCCCCGGCACGTTGCTCAGGCCGAACTCCGAATAGAATGCCGCCGTGGGCGCCCGCCTCGCCGCGACCCTTTTCCTCGCCGCCGGCCTTCACGGTTGCCTGACCTACGAATACGAGCACGAGTTCTGGCTGCGGGTAGACGGCTCGGGGACGGTTAACGTGACCGGCCGCCCCGCCCTTTTCCTGGCCTTCAAGGGTCTCGTGACGCCGGCGGACGAGGCAGCGAGCCGGGAGGCGGCACGGCAGCTCTTTGAGAGAGCGGGCCTCCGGGTGCGGCGGGTCACCCTCACCCACCGGGAGGGCCGGGCCTATCTCTTCGTCTCCGCCGACTTCGCGGACATCAACAAATTAACGGGCTCCCCCGCTTTCCCCGATCTCCGGATCGCCCTGTCTCGCGCGGGGGACAACCTCCGGCTGGACGGGGGCTGGGTGCGGCCAGGCCCGCCCCTCGAGGTCCAGGAGCGGGACGGGCTCATGGCCGTCCGCTTCCACCTGCCGAGCAAGATCTATGAGCACAAGAGCGCAACCGATGGGGTGGAGAGAGGCAACATCGTCTGCTGGCGCCAGGACGTGGCCGCGGCCCTCAGGGGCGAGCGCCTGGAATTCGGGGCGGTCATGGACTCCCGGAGCATCCTGTTCTCCACGGTGACGCTGTTCGCGGGAGCCATGGCCCTGGCCACGCTGATCCTGGGGGGAGGGCTCTACCTCGTGGCCCGGCACGGCCGGAAGGGGCTCGCATCTCCGGCCGGGCCTCCGGCCGCCTGACTAGGGCTTGGACGCGCTTCTTCGAAGTCCATTCGGGGGTCCCGCGTCCACAGCGCGCACAGGGCCCTCCCGGTTACATTCTTAATGGTTCGACGGGGGCGGCGGGGGGCCGCTCACGCGCGGAAGCGGCGGGTCACGGCCCGGGCCAGGAGGTCGACCAGCTTTCGTGCGCACGCATCCCCGGGGTCCCGGTCGGGGTTGTACTCGCAGACCTCGAGGGCCACCACGCGCGGCGAGGCCAGCAGCGCGGTCACGAGGTCGGAGGCCTCCTCCCACGAGAGCCCCACCCCTCCCGTCAGGGGCTCCTTGGCCGGCATCACGGACGGATCCAGCAAGTCCACGTCCAGGTGGACGAGGATGGGGCCGTCGCCGTTCTCGACGCCGTCGACGGCGAGGGCGGCCGTGGCCTTCATGCCCATCGTGCGGGCCGCGGACGCGGGCAGGGCCAGGCCCAGCGCGCCGAGCCCTGCCCGCTCGCCGGGATCCAGAGCCCGGAAGCCCACGAGGGAGACGTGCTCGGGGGCCACCGCGGGGGGCGGCCCGCCCGCCGCCGCCAGCTCGGCCACCCCCTGGCCGAGGGCGTGGGCCAGGGCCATGCCGTTCAGGAACCCGGAGGGCGTCGTCGACGGCGTGTTGAGGTCGGCGTCGGCATCGAGGAACACCAGGCCCACCGCCTGGCCAAGGTATCGCCGGGCTCCCGCCACCGTCCCCGCCACGATCGTGCAGTCTCCCCCCAGCACGATGGTGAAGCCCTCGGCGAGGGCGCGCGTCATCTCGTCGGCGGCGGCCTGGGCCGCGCACGTGGCCACGGGGGCGTTGCGGGCCCGCGGGTGCTCGGGGTCCTCCCGGAAAGGGAAGAGCGAGAGGTCGGAGAGGTTCACGACCCCCGGCCCCGTGCCGCGCAGCGCCTCCAGGAGGCCGGCCTCGCGCAGGCGCCGGGGGGCCTCGCTCGGGCCCGGGCCCCGCGCGCCGGCCGCGGTGGGAATGCCGACAACGGCGATCTTGGCGGCGGCCATGGCTGAAGTATAATCACGGGCGTCGCCTCCATGTCTCGCTCCCCGAACGCAGACGGCCGTGCGCGACGGCTTTCCTCCGCCGCTCGCGGCGCGGGGGGGGGAGGGCTAGAGCGTCCATGAACATCAAGCTGTCCTTCGGTTCCGTGGCCCAGACCCCTGTCGACCTCCTGGCCGTTGTTCTGGACGGAGAGAAGACGCTCCACCAGATCGACGACGCCGCCGTGGCCACGCACGTGGCGCGGGCCGCTGCCGCCTTCCGCGACAAAACGCTCAAGCGCGAATACTTCGTCACCTTCCCGGAGGGGGAGAGCCCGCGGGCTCTGGTGGTGTATTGGAGCCCCCAGCTCAAGAGCTGGAACCTCTGGGAGAACGTCAAGACCTTCACCGCCCGGGCTTTGCGCCTGGCCCGCGACTACCGTCACCCGCGCGTCGGCCTCGTCCTCAACACCCAGGAGGCCGCGCCCCTGGTGGGCAAGGCGGTGGAGGGGGCGGTCCTCGGAGCCTACACCTTCGATCGCTACAAGCAGGAGAAGGATGACTTCCTGGCCAAAGACGCCCAGCTCACGATCGTGGTGCACCCCGACCACCAGGCCGACGCCGAGGCCCGCAAAGCCCGCTACGCCTGGGTCTCGGAGAACGTGAACCAGTGCCGCGACATCATCAACGAGCCGGCGGCAGTGGTCACCCCCGAGTTCCTGGCCGACCGCGCAGGGGAGATCGCCAAGGAGCTGGACCTGGAGATCGAGATCCTGGACCCCGCCGGCCTCAAGGCGCGCGGATACCAGGGTCTCCTCCGGGTGGGGCAGGGCAGCGCCCATCCCCCCCGCATGGTCATCCTCCGCCACGCCCCGCGCAAGGCCACCAAGGAAACGGTGGCCCTGGTGGGCAAGGGCATCACCTTCGACACCGGGGGCATCAGCCTGAAGCCGGGCGACCACATGTGGGAGATGAAGGGGGACATGGCGGGGGCGGCGGCGGTTCTCTACGCCCTGCGCTCGCTGGGGCGCTTGCAACCGGACCTGAAGGTGGTGGGCATCCTCTGCTGCGCGGAGAACATGCCCGACGCTAACGCCCAGCGTCCGGGCGACATCTTCACGGCCAAGAACGGCAAGTCGGTGATGGTCGACAACACCGACGCCGAGGGCCGCCTCGTCCTCACCGACGGCCTGGCCCGGGCGGGAGAGGAGAGGGCCACCCACGTCCTGGACATCGCCACCCTCACGGGGGCGGTCGTGCGGGCCCTGGGGCCGAGCGTGGCCGGGATCATGGGCACGGACCGGGAGCTCGTCCAGCGCGTGGTCCGGTCGGGGGAGCACCAAGGGGAGGCCTTCTGGGAGCTGCCCCTGGTCGAGGAGTACGCGGAGTCACTGAAGACGCCCTTCGCCGACATCAACAACATCGCGGCCGGGGGCCTGGCCGGCGCCATCACCGCCGGGCTCTTCCTCAAGGAGTTCGTGCCCGGGGGCGTGGCCTGGGCCCACCTCGACATCGCGGGCCCCATGTTCCGGGACAAGGATTGGAAGTACTACGAGAGCGGGGCGATCGGCTTCGGGGTCAAGACCCTGGTCGATCTCTGCGAGCGCTTCCGTGATCCCCTCGCCTGACCGGCTCAGCTTCGACCGCGTCACGGAGAGGGTCTGGCTGGGGTCGCGGGTCGCCTCCCTCGACGACTACCACCGCCTGCGCGCCCAGGGGGTCCGGGCCTGCGTGGACATGAAGCGGGAGGGGGCCGATCCCTGGAGCTTCGACGCCTTCCTGTGGCTTCCCACCCCCGACCACGAGCCCCCCAGCCAGCTCCACCTGCGCCTGGGGATCGGCTTCCTGCGGGAGTGCGAGGGAGCGGACCTGCCCGTCTTCGTGGCCTGCCTCATGGGGGTGGGCCGCTCCTCCTGCCTGGTTCTCGCCCACCTCTTGGCCGGGCGCTTCCGGGGGGCGGGGCCCCAGGAGGCCCTGGACTTCCTCTCCGCCCGCCGCCCCCTCGCCAACCCCAACTCCCGGCAGATCCAGGCCGCGGTGGAGGCGGCCGCGAGCTACCCCGCGTCCTGACCGCGAGTCATTCCCTGCGCAGCGCCTCCATGGGCTGGAGCTGGGAGGCGTGCCAGGCCGGGTAGAAGCCAAACCCGATCCCCACCCCCAGGGCCATGACCAGGGCGAGGAGCAGCATCACGGGCGCGATGGCGGTGGGCCACGACGCCAGCCGGTGGATGAGCAGGGAGCCGAAGACGCCGAGCCCGGCCCCCAAGATCCCCCCCGCGAAGGTCAGGAGGGAGGCCTCGACCAGGAACTGGGAGGCGATGTCGCGCCGGGTGGCGCCCAGGGCGCGCCGGACGCCCACCTCGCGGGTGCGCTCAGCCACGCTCGCGAGCATGATGTTCATGATGCCGATGCCGCCCACGAGCAGGCTGATGGCGGCGATGGCCCCCGTCACGATGTTGAAGATGCGCTGGGTGCGCTCCCGCTGCCGCAGGATCTCGCGGGGGACGATCACGTCGAAGGCCACCCCCCCCGTGGTCCGCTGCAGCAGCGACTTCACCACCTCCGCGGAGGGGCCCACCTGCCGGGCCTCGTCCACGCGCATCACGATCTCGTCGACTCCGTCCGGGCGGGGGTCGCGGCCGCGGTCGAGGGCGGGGAGGGGGACGAACACCGCCCGGTTGACGTCGCGGGTGCGGATGGGCCCCGGCTTGCCCCGGGGCGAGGCCCGGTCCTCGAGCACGCCCACCACCTCGAACCAGTCGCCACCCAGGAGCAGGCGCTCCCCGTGCGGGTCCCCGAAGGGGAAGAGGGCCCGCGCCACCGAGGCCCCCAGCACCGCCACCCGCTTGCGCTCCTGGACGTCGAGATCGCTCAGGAAGCGCCCCCCCGCCAGGGGAAGCCGCGCCGCCACCTGGTAGGCGGTGGTGGTCCCCACCACCGTGGCCTCGGTGCGCCGGCCCCCCGCCTCCACGAGAAGGGCCGCCTCCCGCACGGGCGCCACCCCCCGCACGTCCGGGACCACCCTCATCACCGCCTCCGCGTCGCGCAGGCGCAGGCCGGAGGCGGGGGCCCCCGCGTCCGCGGGCCGGGCCCGCACCGTGATGCTGTCGATGCCCAGGGCCCCGATCTGCTGCAGCGACTCCCGCCGCGCCCCCTCTCCCACCGAGGACATGGCCACCACCGCCGACACCCCGAACACCACCCCCAGGATGGAGAGGCTACTGCGCAGCTTGTGCACGAACAGGCTGCGCACACCCAGGCGGAGGAGCACGCGCGGGGACATGGCCTAGAGCCGCTCCTCGGATTCCACCCGGCCGTCCCGCAAGCGGACCATGCGCTCCGCGCGCCGGGCCAGGGTCTCGTTGTGGGTGACGAGGATGACGGTCCGGCCCTCGCGGTG
>DATMQU010000517.1:0-4265 GCA_035566715.1 Vicinamibacteria bacterium | reverse complement strand
TGCCGTGGGCGGAGACGGGGATCAAGCAGACCGTGCGCTCCCCCTCTCCCCGGCTCCGGTGGTAGGCGCGGATGGCGAGCAGGCCCGCGTACTCCCCCTGGGAGCCGGCGTTGGGTTGGAGCGAGACCGCGGCGAGGCCCGTGATCTCGGCCAGCCACGCCTCCAACTGCCGGAAGAGCTCCGCGTAACCCGCGGTCTGCTCGGGGGGGGCGAAGGGATGCAGGCCCGCGATCTCCGGCCAGGTCATCGGCATCATCTCCGTGGTGCCGTTCAGCTTCATCGTGCAGGAGCCGAGGGGGATCATGGAGGTCGTGAGGGAGAGGTCTCTCGCCTGCAGCCGGTGGAGGTAGCGGAGCATCTCGTGCTCGGAGTGGTAGCGGTTGAAGACCTCGTGGGTGAGAAAGGGGCTGGCCCGGCGGAAGGGGGGCGCGAAGTCCGGCTCCACCCCGCGGGCGAGGTCCTCCGACCGAAACGAGACCGGCCCCCCCGCGAAGATGCCGAGGAGCGTGTCCAGCTCCCCCGCCGTCACCGTCTCGTCGAGGGCCACCCCCACCGAGCCGTCGTCATAGGGGCGCAGGTTGATGCGCTGGTCGAGGGCCCGGGCCAGGACCCGACTCCCCGCCTCTCGAGGGAGGCGGACGCGCAGGGTGTCGAAGAAAGGCTCCCCCCCCACGGGGAGGCCGAGGCGCTTCAGGCCCTCGGCCAGGACCAGGGCCAGGCTGCGGACCCGGCGCGCAATCTGGCGCAGGCCATCCGGCCCGTGGTACACCGCGTACATCGCGGCCGTGACCGCGAGCAGGACCTGGGCCGTACAGATGTTGCTGGTGGCCTTGTCGCGGCGGATGTGCTGCTCGCGCGTCTGGAGGGCGAGCCGGTACGCGGGACGGCCCTCCGCGTCGCGGGAGACCCCGACCAGGCGGCCGGGGAGCTGCCGCTTGTGCTCGTCCCGCGTGGACAGGTAGGCGGCGTGGGGGCCGCCGAAGCCGAGGGGAACGCCGAACCGCTGGGTGGAGCCCACGGCAATGTCCGCCCCGAACTCGCCGGGGGGACGCAGGAGGGCGAGGGCCAGGAGGTCGGCCGCCACCACCAGGAGCGCCCCCGCCGCGTGGGCCCGCTCCGCGAGCGGTGCATAGTCGCGGATCCGGCCGTCGGTCGTGGGGTAGGACACGAGCACCCCGAACAGCGCCCCGAAGTCCGCGTCCTCCACCGCGCCCACCCGCACGTCGATGCCGAGGGGCAGGGCGCGGGTGCGGACCACGGCGATGGTCTGGGGGTGCGAGTCCTCGGCCACGAAGAAGCCCTTGCTCTTCCCCCGGGCCAGGCTCCGGCACATGGTCATGGCCTCGGCCGCGGCGGTGGCCTCGTCGAGCAGGGAGGCGTTGGCCAGGGGCAGGCCGGTGAGGTCGGCCACCATGGTCTGGAACGTCAGCAGCGCCTCCAGGCGGCCCTGGGCGATCTCCGCCTGGTAGGGCGTGTATTGGGTGTACCACCCGGGGTTGTCGAGGATGCCCCGCTGGATCACGCCCGGGGTGATGCAGTCGTGGTAGCCCATGCCCAGAAAGGAACGGAAGACCTGGTTGCGCGAGGCCAGTGCCCGGAGGTCGCGCAACGCTTGGTGCTCGCCCCGCGCCGCGGGCAGGGCCAGGGGCCGGTGCCGGCGGATGGCGGCGGGCACCGTCTCCTCGATGAGGGCGGAGAGGGAATCCACTCTCAGGAGGGCCAGCATCTTTTCTATGTCGGCGTCGCTCGGGCCGAGGTGGCGCCGGGGGAAGGTGTCTCCGGGGGCGAGCGGTGCCTCGACGCCATTGAGGACGGACGCGGACGAGACGGAAGGGGATGGTTCGGGCACGTGCTCCTCTTCTACTGCTTGGCCTCGCGCTCTACGAAGGCCTGGTAGCTTGCGGCATCCATCAGGTCCTTGAGGGCGCTGGCGTCGGTGATCTTCACGACCAGCATCCAGGCCGCGCCGTGGGGGTCTTGGTTGATGGTCTCGGGCTTGTCGGTGAGGGCCGAATTCACCTCCAGCACCTCGCCCGGGACGGGAGCGAACAGCTCGGACACGGCCTTGACGGACTCCACGGTGCCGAACACCTCGCCCGCCTGCAGCTTGCGGCCGACCTCGGGCAGCTCCAGGAAGACCACATCCCCCAACTGGTTCTGGGCATAGTCGGTGATGCCGATGGTGCCCCGCTCGCCCTGGACCCGCACCCACTCGTGATCCTTCGTGTAACGGCGGTCTGGCGGATACATTAGCCCTTCCTCTTGTAGAACGGCGTGGGGACGACACGGGCCGGGACCCGCCGGCCGCGGATGTCCACCTGAAGGTCGGTCCCTACCGCGGCGCTGGCCGCGGGCAGGTAGCAAAGACCGATGCTCTTCTGGAGGAAGGGGGCGAAGGAGCCCGAGGTCACGGCGCCCACCTCCTCGTCGCCCAAGGAGACCGCATAGCCGTGGCGGGCGATCCCCCGCCCCACGACCTCGAAGCCCATGAGCTTCCGCGGGGGTCCGTTCTTCTTTTGTGCTTCGAGCACGGCTCGACCGTTGAAGTCGCCCTTCGCCCCCTCCAGGGAAACGATCCAGCCCAGCCCAGCCTCGATCAGGGTGGTCGTCTCGTCCATGTCGTTTCCGTAAAGACACATCCGGGCCTCCAGGCGGAGCGTGTCCCGCGCCCCCAGACCCGCGGGCACCAAGCCCTTGTCCTTCCCGCTCTCGATCAGGCGCCGCCAGAGCGCCTCCGCCCGCTCCGCGGCCACGAAGATCTCGAAGCCATCCTCCCCCGTGTAGCCGGTCCGGGAGACGATGACCGGATGGCCGGCCACCTCCCCCTCCACGAAGTGGTAGTAGGCGATGCCGGGCAGGTCCAGGCCCGTCGAGCCCTGCAGGATCTCGGCCGCGGCCGGCCCCTGCAGGGCCAGGAGCGCGTAGTCCTGGCTCCGGTTCTCGAGGGTGCAGCCCTCCGGGGACTGCGACTGCAGCCAGGACCAGTCCTTTTCGAGGTTGCCCGCGTTGACGACCAGGAGGTAGCGGTCGGATGCGCGTCGGTAGACGATCACGTCGTCTACGGGCGCCCCGTTGGGCAGGGGCAGGGCCGAGTACTGCGCCTGGCCGTCCACCAGCCGGGCCACGTTGTTCGCGGTCACCCGCTGCAGGAAGGGGAGCGCCCCCTCCCCGCTCACCTCGAACTCGCCCATGTGGGATACGTCGAAGAGGCCGGCCGCCCGGCGCACGGCCAAATGCTCGGCGATGAGGCCCGAGTACTCCAGGGGCATCTCCCATCCCCCGAAGGGAACCATTTTGGCTCCGCTCTCCCGGTGAACAGCGTTCAGCGGCGTCTTGTGTAGCAGGCCCGTAGCGGTTGCCAAGGGAGGGACCCCCGATAATTGGAGTCGGCGTCCTCGACGTGCCGTTCACGCTTTCCACAGCGTCCGCCAAGACCTCGGCGGGGTGTCGCCGTTTCGCGTGCCTTTACCTTCGGCCCTCCTGGCCGTAGCGCCCGTCCTGTGGGCGAGTCAGCAACCATGGTACTACGTCGAAGTCGGCGTTCTCAACGTGCCGTTCACGCTTCCCGCGGCGTCCGCCAAGACGTCGGCGCGGGCCTCGACGCTCCACGTGCTTACTTTCGGCCCTCTTGTGGGCGAGTCGGTTGCCACGCTACCGCGCACCGACGCCGAGTCGGGTGGCCTGGGGCCGCCTCCGCGCGGTCGCAACCGGCGGCCGGGGGAGGGCGGCCAACGAATGCAGAGCCTTGATCCGAAAGGAGTTATGAGTTATCGTACTCGGACAGGGTGCCGCGCCTAAGAGAGACCCCGATGCCGAGCGTGGAAGCCTATCTCGTCACGTGCTGGAACTGCCTGGGCGAGTTCGACTCGCTCGCGGCGGTGTGGTGCTCGCACGACCCCAAGAAGCCCACCAAGCTTTGCCCCTTCTGCTTCCATTGCTTCTGCGAGGCCACCGAGGAATACAAGCAGGACTTCTGGACGCACGCCCCCTCCCGGCTCATCGAGGAGGTGCAAACCCTGACCCGGAGCCAGGACCGGCTGGGGGACATCCTGATCCGCTTGAAAAAGATCACGACCCCCCAGCTCCTGGAGGCGCTGGTCCAGCAGAAGAATACCGGCCAGCGCCTGGGGGAGCTGCTCGTGCAGCGGGGTCTGGTGACGAACGAGGACATCGAGACCGCCCTCAAGACCCAGGGGGTGAGCCCCCTCGTGGACACGCGGGGAGTGGCCTACGCGACCAGCCCGGTCTGGGACCAGAGCGAGCCC
>DATMQU010000516.1:0-3502 GCA_035566715.1 Vicinamibacteria bacterium | reverse complement strand
AACCAAATGATTTGCGTCGAGGACCTGAACGTATCGGGAATGCTGCGTAACCGTCACCTGTCCAGGGCCTTAGCGGACGGGGCGCTCGCGGAGCTGCAGCGGCAGCTCGAGTACAAAGCCCTCTGGTACGGGCGGACGTTTGTGCGTGTGAGCAGGTGGTTTCCGAGCTCGAAGCGCTGCTCGGCCTGCGACTTTGTCGTGGAGAAGCTGCCACTATCCGCGAGGAGGTGGACGTGCCCCGAGTGCGGGATAGAACATGACCGCGACGTGAACGCGGCCATCAACATCCGGCAAGAGGGGCTGAGAATTTTGGAACTACCGCGAGGTCCGCGGGAAGTCAGGCACGTGGAGGGCGCAAACCCCCTGCCGCGGCGGCGCGTGCCGCTTGCGTCGGGGCGCCCAGTGAAACGTGAATCGCACGAGTCCGAGGCCCGGGCTAAATGCTAAACCCGGGCCGAGACTCAGAGGACGCGAAGACCGAATGAAAGCGTCTGGCCTCTCTGTCCTCCTGCTCGCCCTCGCGCGCACGGCCGCGGCCGGCGCCGCCGCCCCTCCCGAGGAGGCTACGGTCTTCGTCCGCGTCATCGGCGCGGTCCGCGAAGAGTACGATCGGGGCTGGCAGCAGTCTCGAGAGACGTCGGACGTCGAGATCGGGACGGGCAGCGGCTTCTTGATCTCGGCCTTCGGGCATGTGCTCACCAACCAGCACGTGGTGAGCGGCTCGGAGCTGACCATGAACCGCCGCGGCACGCCCGTCCGGGTCAAGCTCGAGGTAAAGAGGATCGAGGTCGTCCTGCCCGCGGATGGCCGACGGTTCGAGGCCGCGGTGGACGCAACCGACGCCGACCTCGATCTAGCCCTCCTCTCCGTCACCGGCGCCAGCCTGCCCTTCATCCCCCTCGGGGACTCGGACGCTCTGGAGCCGGGCCAACCGGTGAGGGTGCTGGGATTTCCCTTCGGCCGCGAGGTCGAAGTGGGAAGGGCGGGGACTCAGGATGCGCCAATCCAGGCCAGCGTCAGCCGGGGCGTGGTGGCGGCCCTGCGTGCCAGCGACGAGGGGGAGGCGCGCTACATCCAGACCGATGCCTCCGTGAACCCGGGCAGTAGCGGGGGCCCCATGCTCGACGAGGACGGCTACGCGGTGGGCGTGATCCGCATGCGCCTGAGGCGGGGCCCCGGCGTCGGTTTCGCCATCCCCATCAACCGGGTCAAGGACTTCCTGGAGGTGAGCGGCCTGGACCGGCTGTTCCCGGCCCGTCGCCGGCAGCTCGGTCCCGTCCTGTCCCCCGAGGGGAAGGGGCTGCGGCTTCGTCTGCCCGAGGGCCTGGAAGACACGGCTCCCACTCGGCTGCGTCTCTATGCCGCGGACCCTTCCTGCGATGTCGCCCTCCATGTGGACCGCCTTGCCACGGCCCGCAGCCTCTCCGACCTGGAGGCGCTGCTCCTCTCCGGGCAGGGCTCCGACGGCTTCGTCTCCTCGGGCGCCCCGCGCGGCCAGACGGCCCGGGTTGGGGGATGGCCGGCGCGGGTCGGGACGGCGGCCGGCCTACCCCGCGGGGGCCCCCAGGGGGCGGAGTTGCTGATGGAGTACGCCCTCCTCGAGCTGGGCAAGGAGAAGGTGCTGGCGCGGTGGGTCGGCCCCGCGTGGCAGGTTGCGTTCAACCGCTCGGTCCTTCGAGGCTCGCTCGCGAGCATGGAGGCGGATCCCCTACTCACCGCGGAACTCACCGCCGCGGCGCCCACCGCGCTGGAGGCGGCGAGCTCCCCCAACCCGGGCGCACCGGCCCTGCCGTGGCCACCGAACTGGGTTCGAGAGCCCACCGCTCCCCTCAGCTGCCCGCGGCTTCCGCCTCCCGATTCCGTCCTTTCCGCGTCTCCGGGGGGAGATTTCACGGTCTCCCTCCGTGCGGCCTGGTGGCGCGCTCCCGGTTTTACCCCCGAGGGGGCGATCGCGGCCTGCGCCTGGCCCCTGGGACCGCTGGGGGCAGGCTCCTACAGCCTCCGCCGCGAACAGTGGGGTGCGGTGCACACCGTGCGCGGGGTCTTCCGGCGCCGCGGCGATGGAGTGGTGCAGCTCGAGCTGGGAGCACCGCCCCCCAAGGTTTCTTTCCTGGACAATCTTTTCCAGGCTTGGCTCGCCGCCCTCTCACACTAGCGCCATGCACGCGGTCGAGCTCGTCGACGTGCGCAAGCGCTACTCCTCGGGAGTAGACGCTCTGGACGGCGTCTCCTTCACGGTCGAGGAGGGGCGGGTCTTGGTGTTGCTCGGGAGGAGCGGCTCCGGCAAGACGACCGCCCTCAAGACCATCAACGCCCTCGTGCGAACCGACTCTGGCCGGATCTCGGTCCTGGGCGAGGACCTGGCCCGCTGGGACCCCATCGCCTTGCGTCGTCGTACCGGCTACGTCATCCAGGAGGCGGGCCTCCTTCCCCACCTGACCGTCGCCGAGAACGTGGCCCTCGTGCCCCGCCTGCTCGGCTGGCCCCGGGAACGGCAGGAGGAGCGGACGCGCGAGCTGCTGACCCTGGTGGGCCTGGACGCCGCTCGCTTCCCGGCCCTCCGGCCCGCCCAGCTCTCGGGGGGTGAGCGTCAGCGCGTGGGCCTGGCGAGAGCCCTCGCCGCCGACCCCCCCCTCATCCTGATGGACGAGCCCTTCGGAGCCCTCGACCCCCTCACTCGCCGACGCATCCAAGACGAGTTCCACGACCTCCAGTCACGCCTCGGGAAGACGGTGATCCTCGTCACCCACGACGTGCCGGAGGCGCTGCGGCTGGGGGACGAGGTGGGGGTCATGGATGGCGGCCGCCTTCTCCAGCGCGGGAGCCCGCGCGAGATCCGCGAGGAGCCACAACCCGGCTTCGTCCGCGACTTCGTGACGGCGGCTTTGCCATGACCGAATTCCTCTCCTTCCTCGCGGAGCGACGGGTCGAACTGCTCGCGCTCACCGGCCAGCACGTGATCCTCGTGCTCGTCTCCACCGCTCTGGCCGTCGTCTTGGGTTTGCCCCTGGGCATCGCCATGACGCGCTCTCCGCGCCTGGCCCGCCCGCTCCTGGGCTTCGCCAGCCTGGCCCAGACCATCCCCAGCCTGGCCCTCTTCGGCTTCCTGATCCCCATCCCCTTCATCGGCGGCATCGGGACCCGCACCGCCGTGGTGGCCCTCGTCCTCTATGCCCTCCTACCCATCATGCGGAACACCTACACCGGCATCCGCCAGGTGGACCCGGCCGTGGTCGAAGCCGCCACCGGCCTGGGCATGACCGAGAGCCAGCGGCTGCGCATGGTCGAGCTGCCGCTCGCCCTGCCCGTGATCCTGTCCGGGGTGCGGATTGCGGCCGTGGTCTCGGTGGGGAGCGCCACCATCGCCGCCGCTATCGGGGCGGGAGGCCTGGGGACGTACGTCTTTCGGGGCCTCGCCACCGTGGACACCCGGCTCATCCTGGCCGGGGCCATCCCCGCCGCCCTCCTCGCGCTTTTGGCGGACGGCCTACTGGGCGCGGTG
>DATMQU010000515.1:0-6522 GCA_035566715.1 Vicinamibacteria bacterium | reverse complement strand
AACATCATCCTGAAGCTGCTCCAGGCCGCGGGGGGCGACATCGAGAAGTGCCAGGAAGGCATCATCTACATCGACGAGATCGACAAGATCTCCCGCAAGGACGAGAACCCCTCCATCACCCGCGACGTCTCCGGGGAGGGAGTCCAGCAGGCCCTTCTCAAGATCCTCGAGGGGACGGTGGCCAACGTGCCCCCCCAGGGAGGGCGCAAGCACCCCCACCAGGAGTTCTACCAGATCGACACCACCAACATCCTCTTCATCTGCGGCGGGGCTTTCGTGGGCCTGGACAAGATCATCGAGCGGAGGGTGGGCAAGAAGAGCCTGGGCTTCCGCACCGACGCCAAGGCCGGGGCCACCCCCGCCAAGGGCAGCTCCCAGGCCCAGCCCGTGCAGCCCACCGACCTCATCAAGTACGGCTTGATCCCGGAGTTTGTGGGTCGCCTGCCCGTGATCGGCACCCTGCATGACCTGGACAAACCGGCCCTGGTCGAGATCCTCACCGCGCCCAAGAACGCCATCATCCGCCAGTACCAGCGCATGTTCGACTACGAGAGCGTGAAGCTGCGCTTCACCGATGACTCCCTGGAAGCCATCGCCGATCTGGCCATCAACCGCAAGATAGGGGCCCGCGGCCTGCGGATGATCATCGAGGACCTGATGCTGGACCTCATGTACAACCTCCCCTCGATGAAGAAAGTCAAGGAGTGCGTGGTGACCCGCGAAGTCGTCCTGGACCGGGAGAAACCCATCACCCTCATCGAGAAGGTCGGATAGCCCTGACCGCGAGGGCCGCACGCGCCGCCCGGGAACGCGGGATGGGGGAAGGAACGCCGGGCGCGCATCGGCGGGCCGCGACGGAGACCAGGCTTAGCCCCGCGGCGTGGGCGGGGGCGATCCAGGCGGGCGTGACGCCGCCTACCGGGGGGAGAACAAGGTGTTCGGACGAGACAAGGACAAGATGGACGTGATCGAGACCCTCCCCATGGTGCCCCTGCGGGACGTGGTGGTCTTCCCCCACATGATGATCCCGTTCGTCATCGGGCGCCCCAGCTCCATCAAGGCCCTCGAGTACGCGCTCGTAAAGGGCAAACGGATCTTCCTCTCCGCCCAGCACGACGCCACCCGCGACAACCCCGGCCCGGACGAGATCTACACCCTGGGCACCCTCTGCAACATCGTCCAGAGCCTGAAGCTCCCGGACGGGAACGTGAAGGTGCTCGTGGAGGGGCTGGACCGCGGCCGCGCGCTGGAGTTCAAGGAGGAGCAGGGCTTCCTCAAGGTGGTGGCCAAGCTGATCCCCCGCCAGGTGGAGACCGGTAACGGGATCGAAGCCGTGATGTCCAAGGTCATCGCCCTCTTCGAGCAGTACGTCAAGCTCTCCAACAACCTCCACTACGACGCCATGCTGGCCGCGGTGCGGGTGGAGGACCCGGGCAAGCTCGCGGATACCATCTCCTCCCACCTCGTGATCGCGGTGGAGGAGAAGCAGAACCTGCTCGAGATCTTCTCGCCCCAGGAGCGCCTGCTCCGTATCTCGGCCATCCTGGAGGCCGAGGTGGACAAGCTCAACGTGGACAAGCGCATCCAGGGCCGGGTCAAGAAGCAGATGGAGCGGGCCCAGAAGGAGTACTACCTCAACGAGAAGATGAAGGCCATCCAGAAGGAGCTGGGCCGCAAGGACGACCGGATGAACGAGGTCGAGGACCTCCGGAAGAAGATCGAACAGGCCCGGATGCCCAAGGACGCCGAGGACAAGGCGGTGCAGGAGCTCAAGCGCCTGGAAGCCATGCCCCCCATGTCCGCCGAAGCCACCGTCTCCCGGAACTACCTCGACTGGCTGATCGCGGTGCCCTGGTCGCGGCGGACCCGCGAGCGCAAGGACCTCCTGGCCGCGGAGAAGATCCTCAACGAGGACCATTACGGGCTGGAGAAGATCAAGGAGCGGATCGTCGAGTTCCTGGCCGTGCGCCAGCTCGTGAACAACCCCAAGGGACCCATCCTCTGCTTCGTGGGACCGCCGGGAGTGGGCAAGACCTCCCTCGCCAAGTCCATCGCCCGCGCCACCAACCGCAAGTTCGTCCGCCTGTCGCTGGGCGGGGTGCGCGACGAGGCCGAGATCCGTGGACACCGTCGCACCTACATCGGGGCCTTCCCCGGCCAGATCATCCAGATGATGAAGAAGGCGGGGACCCGCAACCCGGTGTTCCTCCTGGACGAGGTCGACAAGATGTCCATGGACTTCCGGGGCGACCCTTCGGCCGCCCTCCTGGAGGTCTTGGACCCCGAGCAGAACCACACGTTCTCGGACCACTACCTGGATGTGGAGTTCGACCTCTCCTCGGTCTTCTTCATCGCCACCGCCAACGTCCTCCACACCATCCCCCAGGCCCTCCAGGACCGGCTGGAGGTCCTGCGCCTGCCCGGCTACACGGAGCGGGAGAAGGTGGAGATCGCGCAGCGCCACTTGATCACCAAGCAGATCAAGTCCCACGGCCTGCGGGAGTCCAATATCGGCTTCTCGGAGGAGGCGCTCACCGAGCTCGTCCGCAAGTACACGCGGGAGGCGGGGGTCCGCAACATGGAGCGGGAGATCTCGACGATCTTCCGGAAGGTGGCGCGGAAGGTGGTGCTGGAGGGGAAGGGGTACCAGACCACCGTGACCCCCGAGAACGTGGAGGTCTACCTGGGGGTGCCCCGCTACCGTTCCTCGCATCAGGAGGAGCACAACGAGATCGGCATGGCCACCGGGCTGGCCTGGACGGAGGTGGGGGGGGAGATCCTGCCCATCGAGGTGACGCTCATGCCCGGCAAGGGCGCCCTGCGGCTCACCGGCAAGCTGGGCGATGTGATGCAGGAGTCGGCGCACGCCGCCATGTCCTTCGTGCGCTCGCGGGCGGAGGAGTACGGCATCGCCCGGGACTTCAACCGCCGTCTGGACGTGCACATCCATGTCCCCGAAGGGGCCATCCCCAAGGACGGCCCCTCCGCCGGCATCACCATGGCCACCGCCCTCGTCTCCGCTCTGGCCAAGATCGCGGTGCGCCGGGACGTGGCCATGACCGGCGAGATCACGCTGCGGGGAAAGGTGCTGCCCATCGGGGGGGTCAAGGAGAAACTCCTGGCCGCCCACCGCTTCGGGGTCACCACCATCATCCTTCCTCGTGAGAACGAGAAGGACCTGGCGGACGTCCCCAAGAACGTTCTGGACGCCGTGCGGGTAGAGCTCGTGGGCCACATCGACGAGGTCCTCAAGATCGCCCTGGTCCCGCCCGCGGCCCCGCCTCAGGAAGGGGCGGAGCCGCCCGCGGAGAGCCTGGGGCCGGTGCAGGACGGTATGACACACTAGGGGTCCGCTTCGCGGTCCCCCCGACAAGAGCGTCGGCAAACAAGAGATTGAAACTACCGACCGTGACCTTTTTCGGGAGCGCGGCCTCCCCCGAACAGTTTCCGCGCGACGGCCTGCCCGAGGTGGCCTTCCTGGGCCGGTCCAACGTGGGCAAGAGCAGCCTGCTCAACGCATTGGCGGGGGTGAAGGGCCTGGCCCGGGTGTCCTCCTCGCCGGGACGCACACGGCTCGTGAACTTCTTCCGCCTGGGGAACGATTTCTACCTGGCCGACCTCCCGGGCTACGGCTACGCCCGGGTGGGAGAGGACATGCGTCGGGGGTGGGAGGGACTGGTCAACTCCTACCTGGGGGGCCGGGACGCCCTGGCCCTCTGCGTGTTCCTGGTGGACGCGCGGCATGAGCCCACCGAAGGCGACGAGACGCTCAAGGCCTACCTGGACCATCACCGCCTCCCCTACGTCTTGGCCGCCACCAAGGCCGACCACCTGGGCCGGGGGGAGGTCCTCCGGCGGCGGGCCGCGCTCGAGCGCGGTCTGGGACGCCAGGCCCGGGTGGTCCTGGCCGTGAGCGCCACCACCGGGAGCGGCGTGGGGGAGCTGTGGCGGACAATCCGTGCCTCGGTCGCGAGCCGGGGAGAGAGTTGAGGCCAATGGAAGCAGAACAGGAAGATACCCAGACCAAGCAGAAGGCCCTGGACCTCTCCGACCTCAAGGAGATGAACATCCAGGCCCTGAACGCCATGGCGCGCGAGCTGAACGTCGAGGGCGCGGCGGGGATGAAGAAGCACGATCTGATCTTCAAGATCCTGCAGACCCAGACCGAGAAGAGCGGGCTGCTCTTCGCGGAAGGAGTGCTGGAGTGCTTGCCCGACGGCTACGGCTTCCTGCGCGCCCCCGAGTCCAACTACCTTCCGGGACCGGACGACATCTACGTCTCCCCCTCCCAGATCCGCAAGTTCGACTTGCGCACGGGCGACACCGTGAGCGGGCAGGTCCGGCCGCCCAAGGAGGGGGAACGGTACTTCGCCCTCATCAAGGTCGAGGCCATCAACTTCGAGCCCCCGGAAGCGGCCAAGGACAAGGTCCTCTTCGACAACCTGACCCCCCTCTATCCCAGCGAGCGGCTGCGCCTCGAGACCACGCAGGACAACCTCATGGCCCGGGTTCTGGACATGATGACGCCCATCGGGAAGGGCCAGCGCGGGCTCATCGTGGCCGCCCCCCGCACCGGCAAGACCATGATCCTGCAGAACCTGGCCAATTCCATCGCCGTGAACCATCCGGAGGTGGCGCTCATCGTTCTTCTCATCGACGAGCGGCCGGAAGAGGTCACGGACATGCAGCGCTCGGTCAAGGGCGAGGTCATCAGCTCCACCTTCGACGAGCCCGGCACCCGCCACGTGCAGGTGGCGGAGATGGTGATCGAGAAGGCCAAGCGGCTGGTCGAGCACAAGCGGGACGTGGTGATCCTGCTCGACTCCATCACCCGCCTGGCCCGGGCCTACAACGCGATCGTCCCCCCGTCGGGCAAGGTCCTCTCCGGGGGCGTCGACAGCAACGCCCTCCAGCGTCCCAAGCGCTTCTTCGGGGCCGCCCGCAACATCGAGGACGGGGGGTCGCTCACCATCATCGCCACCGCCCTCGTGGAGACGGGCTCCCGCATGGACGACGTGATCTTCGAGGAGTTCAAGGGCACGGGCAACATGGAGATCGTGCTGGACCGGAAGATGGTGGACAAGCGGGTCTTCCCCGCCGTGGACATCAACCGCAGCGGCACCCGCAAGGAGGAGCTGCTCCTCTCCAAGGAGGAGCTGAACCGGGTCTGGATCCTGCGCAAGGTCCTGAACCCCCTCTCCCCCGTGGAGGCCATGGAGCTGATGCTCGAGCGCCTGGCCAAGACGAAGTCGAACCGCGACTTCCTGGAGTCGATGAGTTCGGCCGGCTGACCCCCCTCAGGCGGCGGGGCTCATGGCCTGGGGCCGGCGCAGGAAGACCCTGCGGAACCAGCCCGAGAACGACTCCATGTAGATGTAGAACACGGGCGTGATGTAGAGGGTCAGGAGCTGGGAGACGAGGAGGCCGCCCACCACGGCCAGGCCCAGGGCCCGCCGCGATTCCGCCCCCGCCCCCACCCCCAGCGCGATGGGCAGGGTGCCCATGAGGGCGGCCATGGTCGTCATCATGATGGGGCGGAACCGGACCAGGCACCCCTCGTAGATGGCGTCCGCCGGCGACTTGCCCTCCTTGCGCTGCGCCTCCAGCGCGAAGTCGATCATCATGATCGCGTTCTTCTTCACGATCCCCACGAGCATGATCACCCCCACGAAGGCGTAGATGTTCAGCTCCTGGCCGAAAAGGAGCAGGGTGAGGAGGGCGCCCAGGCCGGCGGAGGGGAGTCCAGAGAGGATGGTCAGGGGATGGATGAAGCTCTCGTAGAGGATCCCGAGCACGATGTAGATGACGAGGATGGCGAGGACGAGGAGCCACCCCAGGCCCCGGGTGGAGGCCTCGAAGGCCTGGGCCATCCCCTGGAAGCTCGTGCTGATGGTCGGGGGGAGGCTGGCCTTGGCCGCCTTGTCCACCGCCGCCACCGCGGGGCCGAGGGCCGCGCCCGGCTTCAGGTTGAAGGAGAGGGTCACGGCGGGAAGCTGGCCCAGGTGGTTCACGGTGAGCGGCCCCAGGCTGCGGGTCAGGCGGGCCACCGCCTCCAGGGGAACGAGGGCGCCCCCCGCGGAGCGGATGTAGAGCAAGGAGAGGTCGGTGGCGCTGCGCTGGTACTCCGGCTCTAGCTCCATGATGACCCGGTACTCGTTGTTGGGGGCGTAGATGGTGGAGATCCAGCGGTTCCCGAAGGCGGTGTAGAGGGCGTCTTCCACCTGCTGCGCGGTCACCCCCAGGGCCACCGCGCGGTCCCGGTCGATCTCCACCTTGACCTGGGGGTTCGTGATCTGGAGGTCGCTCGCCACGTCCTGCAGACCCGGGATCCCCCGCAGCTTTGCCTCCAGCTCGGGCGCCCGCCGGTAGAGCTCGTCGGTGTCGGGGCTCTGCAGGGTGAGCTGGTAGAGGCTCTTCGTGAGCTGGCCCCCGATCCGGATGGGGGGCGGGTTCTGGGGGTAGGCCCGGATGCCAGGGACGCTCGCGAGCTTCGGCCGCAGCTCCTGGATGATCTCGTCCGCG
>DATMQU010000514.1:0-7326 GCA_035566715.1 Vicinamibacteria bacterium | reverse complement strand
TGGCGTACCGGTCTCGGCCCTGGGGAACTGACCGGGGGCGTGTTAGCGCTTCTACCCTCCATGTTTGTCCCGGACTTTCGAGCTCGTGTTGCGGTCCACGACCGACTTCAGCACGGCTTCCAGCGCGGCAACGGAGTCCGCCCAGTCGAAGCGGCGAGGGGGAGCGCCCTCTGCATCCCGCGCCGATTGGAGGCCGCGCACAATGGCGGCCGCCAAAGCATCTGGGTCCTCCGACGGCACCAAGTCTCGTTCCGGGTTTTCAGAGAGGTCGGCGACTCCACCCACTCGGCTCGCTACGAACGGAGTTCCACAGGCGAGCGATTCCAGCAACACGTTGGGTACCCCCTCCGATCGGCTCGGCAGAACCACTAGATCGGCGGCACGATACCAGTCTGCGACCTCTTCGTGGGGTACCGCACCCACGAACGACACCTGCCTCTGGAGCCCATCTGCCTTCACACGGGTCTGCAGACTCTCGAAAAGGGGGCCGTCACCAACGAGGTAGAGGCGAAAGCTCAGGTTGCGGCTCTTCAGCAGCAAGCAAGCCTCTAATAGCACGTCGAGGCCCTTGACGGGGACCATGCGACCCACCCATAGCAACACGGGCCCCTCCGGGATCCCCAGCCGTGCACGTGCCTCCGCTTGATCCCCGGGCGAGAACACGTCCTCATCGACGCCGCGGGAGAAGACGTGCACCTTGTCGAGGGTAATGCCCAAGTCGCCGATTCGCCGCTTGATGTCGGCTCCCACCGCCAAGACGGCGTCGGCGGCCTCGAGGGCGGCCACCACCCGAAGCCGCCGCCGCGGGTCGCGGGCCAGCAACAGCACATCGGAGCCGCCCACCATCACCACCGCGGGTATCCCCCCCAACCGCGCCGCCCGAACCGCCACCTCTCCATCAGGGTGGGACCAGTAACCGATGACAACCTCGGGATGAAAGGCCTCCATCAGGCGCTGCAGCGTTCCCCGAACGGAGTACCACAAGAACGATCCGTAGAGCCCGCGCAGTACCTTCGGTGTGTAGAAGTAGGTCGGAAACACGGGCTTCGGCCCGTTGGGCGGACTGGCCCATCGCGCCGCGACGGAGGGAGACCGGGTTCCCCGTGCCAGCCCCCAGGCGATCGGCCACGGGATGGGTACGATGACCCGAACTTCGTGAGCTCGGCTCAGAGCGGCCACGAGCGCCCGGTTGAACGTCCCCTTGGTCGGCTCGAGAGGAGTCGGGTAGTCCGTGGTCAGGAAGAGCATTCGCACGACGGTCCCTCGTGTCTTCCCGATTACCTCGACGGGGGTGACAACGATTCCTCCTGCAGGGTTCGATTCACAACGACCTGCAGCTTCCCGGCCCGAGTGAGCGGGATATCATCCACTTCGACAATGGCCAGACGGATCGACGGGCCCAACACGGAGCCTAGTTCCTTCTCTAGGCGCGAGATCTCTTCCTCGGGGCGGTCTCCCCGCAGCACTATTCGGAGCTCGATCCGGTCGGAGGTTTCCTGGACGACCTGGTACCTCTGGAGCGAGGGCAAGTCCCTGAGCACGTGCACGAACAGCTCCCCGGGGATCGTTCGACCGTCCGGCGTCGTGATGATGTCGAGCCGACGACCCACCACCCGCTTGAGGAGGGGCAGACCACGTCCGCAGGAGCAGCTGCCCCACCCAGCGATGGCACGGTCGCCGTTCGCATAGCGGACGAAGGGCATCCCATAGTTGTAGAGGTCGGTGACGACGACGTTGCCCTCCTCGCCGTCCGGAGTGGGGCGGCCATCGTCATCGAGCACCTCCAGCAGGATGTGTTCCGTGGTCGAGTGAAGCCCCGCGTGACGATCGCACTCCGCGCCGAGCAACATAAACTCGCGAGAGCCATAGGTCTCGAACACCGGCGCCTGGAACACGCTCTCGATGAGGCCGCGCTGGAAGTCATAGAGCTTCTCGGCCCCGACCACGATGGCGCGCGGACGGTGGGGGGTCAACCCTTTTTCCCGCAGGAACCGAGCGAATACGTAGAGCGGGTTCGTGTAGGCCACGATAGCTTCCGGCCGCGCCCGGTTCAAACGCCGGAGAAACTCGGGCGCGGTGGCTTCACTGAGCAGGTAGGAACTCAACATCTCGTGCCGATAGAGCCTATCGTGGAGCGAGGCCTTCAACCGCCGCCAGGACGGAACCTGCCCCAGGTCTGTCCCCCAGAAGTGAACCTGCTTGGTTCCTAGGCCCGCCCCCGCCCAGCTGTAACCCCGGTGCCAGGCGGCCTTCCGCCGGTCGTTGCTATTCTGGTCAAAGTCAAAACGCAGCGGCACCCCGCTAGACCCGCCGGTGGTCTTGGTGAGCAACCGTAGGCCGGGAACCCTCGCCTGCATCGCGACCCGGTTTTGTTGAACGGTTGCACGATCGATGACGGGCCAGCGCCCAAAATCGGCGGCGGTCTGGAGCGACCGCGGGCTTAGACCCAGTTCGTGCCAGCGCTCGCGATAATAGGGGCAGTGAGCAAGAGTGTGCTCGAGGAGCCGCCGGAGCGCGGCGAGTTGAAGCTCCTCGAGCTCCGCCCGCGACAGCCACTGCGTGCGCTCGAGCCCATGCAAGTAGCCGAAGGTCCGTCGGCGTCTCAAGCCGCTCTCGTAGCCGCGTATGAGGATATTCCGATAGAAGGAAGTGATCATCTGTCTGGGAGCCCGATCGCCGCTGGGAATAGCCTCAGCAGGACCCCAGCGCCCGCTCCCTAGTGCCCTTGGCCGGCCGGCCGAGCAGCTCCAAATAGAGGGCTTCGTAGCGCCTCACCACGATCCCGAGGTCAAAGATCTGCTCGATCCTCTTACGCCCGGCCCGACCCATGGCCAGAGCTCGCGCCGGGTCGTCGATGAGCGATAAGGCCGCGGAAGCGATTGCTTCTGGAGATCCAGGGGGAACGAGGAAGCCCGTCTCGCCATGAGCGACTACCTCCCGATTGCCCCCCACGTCTGTAGCGATCACCGGCAGGCCCGCGGCCATTGCCTCAAGAAGGGTAAGGGAAACGCCTTCGCTTAGGGACGATAGCATGAAGAGATCAGACTGCGAGAGGCGTTCGCCGACATCGTTTCGCTCCCCGGCGAGGCGCACGCTCTCCTCGAGGGCAAGCTCTCGGCGGAGCTGCTCCAGCCCCTGACGCTCAGGGCCATCCCCGACCAGAGCGAGCCGGAATTCGGGACGAACGTCGACGATCCTGCGGGTTGCCCGCAGGAGGGTCGCCTGATCCTTTACAGCATGCAGCCGCCCCACACTGATTGCCCGCCCGTCTCCCTCTAGGGCTTTCCGGTTCGCGGCGGGAAAGCCTGTGAGATCGATGCCGTTGCGGATCACCTGGACCTTTCTGGCGGGAACCCGCTCGACCCTGCGGGCGACATCGGCAGCATCTTCCGATACCGGAATCACAGCGTCGGTATTCAGGGATGCCCAGCGATTCGCGAGCACCGCTCGTCGAACTTCGGGGTAGTTCCGGCCATGCTTCGTGTGCACGAGCACCCCCACTCGAGCGAGCCTGCGCGCCACCGCACCTACGAGGTGGGGTGTTGGGTTGTGGGTGTGCAGGACGTCGGGCCGCAAGCGCCACAGTCGCCGGGCCAACCGCAGGATTGCTTCTGTCCGTCCCCGGGCCGCCAACGCCTCCACGGGGACCCCGATGGTGTCGAAACGGTCGGCGATGGCGCCCCGCTCGCCCAAGCAGATCACGCGGGGCTCGAACCGCTCACGATCCATGCATCGGACTAGGTTCCAGACGACTACCTCCAATCCGCCCAGATCGAGTTGTCGAACGAGGTGGTCCACGCGGATGGGAGGGTTCATCGGCCCAGCCCTGGCCCGGGAGCGTCAGCCACGGGATCAGTAGACGGCGTGGGAGGGCGAAGACTGGCGCGACCATCCCCCGCCGGCCAGCAAAAAGGTGATTCGTGCGCGAGGGTCGGACACCCGCCTATGATAGCGACGACGATCGGCGAAAGCATTTTCCCCCGCCCGCAGCGATCCCTCAGAGCCATCCGAACTCACGGGACCACCGCCCTTCGACACGGTATCCAGCAAGATCCAGTGAGTCGGCGACGGCTGCCCTCTCGCCACCCGGCCGCCACCTGACAGTGCTCCACGGCCATGAACGAGGAGCGACGCGAACGATGGATACCAAATGTGTGTAGCCCATAGTCTCTCTAAGTGACTCTCTGGCTCTGGTCATTCTTGTTGACAACACCATGCTGGTCGGCTAATAATCTGACTTCGCAATATCGTTGTCGGCCCGTGACGGCCGGATCCCCTCCGATCCGCAGAAAGGTTGTCCGGTATCCGGTTGACTTCGACCGGAAAACAGTAGGCCCGGGCGCGTCGCCGTTACTGGCAACCTCTTGGGAGAAGCGGCGCCCCGGAATTGTCGTGCGTGCGTCCAGGCCGCCCGCAGGACGGGGGAGAGGCTGAAAGCGTGGCGATCACCCGACGTCTCCCGCCCTCCTCTCTCGTAGTGTTCTTTCTCGTCGCCTTCGTTGGACTACCCCTCGACAACGGACACGCCCAGACTGAGCCGCCTCCTCGTGGCCGGCCGCCAAACCCCCAGGAAACCGCTGAGCCGGTCGACTACCGGATCGGACCTGGGGACGTATTGCGGCTCTTCGTATGGAAGGAGCCCGACCTGAGCGGCGAGGTGACCGTCCGTTTCGACGGCAAGGTCACCGTCCCCCTCCTCGGAGACATCGACGCTACCGCCCGCACGCCGGAGCAGCTCGCCTCGGAAATATCCAAATCGATGAAGCGCTTTCTGGTGGCTCCACAGGTCACCGTGGCGCTCGTGAACTCCAATAGTGCGCGTTTCTTCGTCCTGGGTCAGGTGGTGCGCCCGGGGGACTTTCCTCTTCGGGGTCGCACGACCGTGCTCCAGGCGTTGGCCTTGGCGGGAGGGTTTCGCGAGTTCGCAAAGACGGACGGCATCGTGATCGTTCGCCAAGCGGAAGGCTTCTCCTTCCCCGCCGGGAAGGCGGCCGAGACCTTCCTGACCGTGAACTACAAGAAGCTCGAAAACGCGAAGGACGTGGGCGAGGACGTCCTGTTGCGGCCGGGCGATACCGTACTCGTGCCGTGACGGGAAGGGGTGCCGCTGCAGAGCTGAGCGGCCGTGCTTGACGTTTGGGATCCATGGTGTCAGGTCGATGTCTCAAGGGCATCGGCCGGGACGGTGGCAAAGGGGGCAGGGGATGAGGTCACATGCTCGACAAGTGGTCCAGATCGACGCGCTCGCGGGAGGAGTTGCGCGCCACGTGGATCAGGCGATCATTTGCATTGACGTCCTCCTCTCAACCACTACCCTGGCGACGGCTGCCGCTCAAGGGCGGCGGACTCTAGTGACCACAACCGCCGCCGAGGCGAGGGTGTGCGCGCGAGGCCTCACCCATTCGATCCTGGCGGCTGAGCCGGGGCTTCCCGGCGCGGAGGGTTTTGACCCCGAAACGGGTCCGGCGAGCCTCGAGGCGCGCCGGGATGTCGCTCGCCCCTTGGTGTTGGCCACCCCGGCCGGCCACCTCCTCTTCAATGCGCGGCGAGCCTCCGCGGTCTACGTAAGCTGCCTCCGAAACATGAGCGCGACCGCCGATCTGTTGTCGGGTTTACACGAGCGCGTGGTGTGCGTGGGCGCCGGTCATGGGAGCGATGTCCGGTGCGAGGATCAGATCGCGGCGGCCTGGCTCGGCCGCTTGCTCCTGGAGCGGGGCTTCGAACCCGCTGACCACCAGACCGCCCGGGAAATCGATCGCTGGTCCAACGCCCCCCTCTCGTTGGTGACGTTGGGCCGAGGGGCGGCGCACCTGCGCCAGACCGGCCGCGAACGGGATCTCGAGTTCACATTGAGCCACGTGGACGATCTCAAAATGGCCTGTCGTTTCCAGGCCGGTGAGATACACGTGGCGTGGCCCTCGCCCCTGCGGGAGGCCGTGGGCTAGTCGTTCCCACGGGAGAAGAGTCATGCCAGAAGGCCATAGGCCCCCACGCCGCGAGGCGCTCGACTACCTGGAGATCCTACTCCGACGCCCGCGGCAGGTGCTGATCCCACTCGTTCTCGTGGCCATCGCCGCGGTGGCCGCGAGCTACTTAGTCCCCGCCCGTTACAAGTCCTCGACCCTCATCCTGGTCGACGGCGACCAGGTCCCCGACGCGATCGCGGGCAAGGTCGTCCCCGAGCGCCTAGGCCACCGCCTGCAGACGCTCAAGCAGCAGGTCCTGAGCCGGACCCGCCTCGAGACCGTGATCGGCGAACTCGACCCTTATCACCTCAAGGGCCAGGAGAGCATGACAAGGATGGTCGATTGGATGCGCGGCGCCATCGAAGTTGCGGTCAAGGGAACGGATTCATTCGGGATCGACTACGTACACAACGACCCTGTGATGGCTCAACGGGTGGCGAACCGACTCACCCAGCTCTTCATCGACGAGACGATCCATGCCCGCAAGGAGCAGGTCGACGAAGCCTATCGGTTCATCGAGACCGAACTCGAAGATGCGCGCCGCCAGCTCGCCGCCCGGGAAGAGGCGTTGCGCCGTTACAAGGAAGAGCACATGGGGACGCTCCCGGAGCAGCTCAACGCCAACCTATCCACTTTGCAGCGGCTTCAAATGGAACAGCAGGGAGTATCCGAAAGTCTCCGTGCGGCCCGGGATCGGGCCGCGCTATTCGAGCAGGCGGACGCGAGGGTGCCGTCGACCGCACCCGAAACGGAACTGCAGCAGCTGCGAAGCCAGCTCGCCTCCTTACGGCTCCGCTACACGGAGGATCACCCCGACATCCGGGCCCTTCTGAGCCGGATCGAAGCCTCCCAAAGGGGCGGCTCCGATGGGCAGGCGGCCGGGGAAAGGGGACAGAATTCTCAGCTCTTCACGGCTCGCCTCGAGATCAAAGAGCTCCAGGCCCGCCGCGACGATCTGACCCGGCAGATCGAAAGCTTCCAGAGCCGGGTGGAACAAACACCCCGCACCGAGCAGCAGATTGTCACCCTCACCCGCGATTTCCAGAAGCTCAACGAGAACTACTTGGCGCTGTTGAACAAGAAGCTGGATACGCAGATGGCGGCCAGGCTCGAGCAACGCTGGCACGGTGATCGCTTTCGTATCCTCGACCCCGCCAACCTGCCCGAGAGACCCTACTTTCCGAACCGACTCCTCTTCCTGCTCTGTGGGTCGCTGGCGGGCCTGGCGGCGGGGCTAGCTGTGGCCCTCATGGCAGACCACCTCGACCACTCCATTCGTAGCGTGCCAGAGCTTGAGGCCGCGCTGCCCTTCCCTGTTCTCGCTACCCTACCCCGCATCTTCCAGGGTTTTGGCCGCGCC
>DATMQU010000513.1:0-3303 GCA_035566715.1 Vicinamibacteria bacterium | reverse complement strand
GCAACGGGGGGGCGGGTGGCCAAGGGGGTTGGGGCTGGCTAAACGACCCTACTCCCTGCCCGCCTATCACCGATGGTTCGATGACGGGCGGCCTCGGTGGCCAGGCGCTTGCTGCTTCCGCCACGCGCCTCTTCTTGGGCGGCGGTGGCGGGGCGGGAACCCGCAACAACCCGGGGCCCAGCGGAGGTGGCGCCGGCGGCGGGATCGTCCTCATCCGGGCGAACTTGGTGGCGGGCGTCGGGCAGATCACCGCCAACGGCGTGCAGCCGCCCTCGACCGCCAATGATGGGGGCGGCGGGGGGGGCGCAGGGGGCAGCATCCTCGTGGCGGTGGCCTCGGGCACTTTGGTCGGGCTCACCGCGACCGCCACCGGCGGCGGGGGCGGTTACGCCAACCTTGCCTCGCCTCCGGCGCCGGACCCACCCCCGGCCACCGCCGGCAGCCACCACGGTCCGGGCGGCGGAGGCGGTGGCGGCGTGATCCTGCTCTCCGCTGTTGCCGGCGCGACCAGCGTGGCGGGGGGGCTTTCCGGCCTCACGAACCAGTGCCCGGGCAGCCACACCACGCCCACGTTGACCTACGGGGCCACGAACGGGGCGGTGGGCATCCTCCAGACCACCCTCACCCTGAACGCCATCCCCGGCGTGCAGATCTGCCCGGCCTTGACCCGCACGAGCGTGATCGGGCTCCGCGTGGAGAGGGGCAGGGTGGAATTCGCGACCGGGGTCCAGCGGGGGACGCTGGGCTTCAACGTCTACGCCCTGGAGGGGGACGGCACGCGGGTTCCGCTGAACCAGAGCCTGCTCGTTGCTCCCGCGCCGGACACGTCGCGCCCCACGCTCTACCGGGTGGAGACGGGGCCGGTCTGGGTGGACGAGGTCGAGATCGAAGAGATCGAGGTGGGCGGCCGCCACCGCGTGATGGGGCCGTTTGCCGCCTCCGATGCCGGCCTCCGGGATTCGCTCGAGGAGATCGAGGTCCGGCACGGGGACGAAGAGGTCCACCAGACGGACGTGGCCCGCATGCTGACCGGCCGGAGGGATCCCGCCCTGCGGCGGACCGCCCCCCGGCCCGAGCGCCGACCGGCCTGGGGCGCCCCCGGCGTGAAGGTGGAGGTGAGCCACGCGGGGGTGGTGACGGTGCCGCTCGGCCAGCTCGCCACTCACGGACTGCCGGTGGATCATCCGGAGCGACTGCAGGTCACGAATCTGGGCCGGCCCGTGCCCTTCCGCGTGGGGGACGGAGGGATCCAGTTCCGGGCCGAGGAGCTGTCCACGGACTTCACCGGCGAGAACGCCTATCTCGTGACCGCAGGGACACCGCCTCCGCCCGTCGTGGAGCTCAGCCGGTCGGGGTTCCCGCGCGTCCCCGGAATGGTGCGCGTCGAGCAGGACGTCTTCTTCGCGCCCTTCGTGACCCAGGGTATGGACCCCTGGGTCTGGGA
Organism: Vicinamibacteria bacterium; assembly: GCA_035566715.1. Classification (GTDB taxonomy): domain Bacteria; phylum Acidobacteriota; class Vicinamibacteria; order Fen-336; family Fen-336; genus DATMML01. The sequence continues at coordinate 1,859 of DATMQU010000513.1, read as the reverse complement.
CTTCCTGTCTACGGCGTTTCCGACCGGCCCCGACAGCTTTGACCTTCCCGGGCTGGTGGCTCCCGCGGGCGCGGTGCGGGTCCAGATCGGGCTCTTAGGCGCGACCGACCACCGCCACAGCGTGGAGGCGCAGATCAACGGCGTCCACGTGGGGCAGGTGGCGTTCCAGGGCAAGGTCCCCGCGCTTCTCGTGGGGTCCGTGCCGGGATCGGTCCTCCGCGCGGCCGGGAACGAGCTGACGCTGACCTACCAGGCGACGGGGGCGACGGCGGACGCTCCCGGCCTCGCCTTCCTCGACATCGTCGACCTGGGCGTCGTCCTCGAAGCCCCGACCGGGCCGGCTCCGGTGGACGAGGTCGCGGCGTACGATCCGCGGCTGCCCTCGCTCCGCGGGGCCGAGTACCTGATCGTGACCCACGGGGCCTTCCTCGAGCCGGCGGAGCGGATCGCGGAGCTTAAGAGGCGGGAAGGGCTCCACGCGGTGGTGGTGGACGTGGAGCGGGCATACGACGCCTTCAGCGGAGGAGTGTTCGAAGCCAAGGCCGTGCAGGCCCTGATCCGGGAGGCCTGGCGGCAGGGCCGGCTCAAGTACGTGCTCCTGGTGGGGGGCGACACCTTCGACCCCCGGAACCACCTGGGGGAGGGGCTCGTCTCCTACGTGCCGTCCCTGAACGGCTGGGACGGGGTCTTCGGGCGCGTACCCTCGGAGAACGCCTACGCGGACGTGGACGGGGACGGAAGGCCGGATTTCGCCATCGGTCGCCTGCCCGTGCAGACGGTCGCGCAGGCCGAGGTGATGGTGGACAAGATCGCCCGCCAAGCGGATGTGGTGAAGCAGCTGCGCGGGCATCACCTGATCGCGGTCGAGAAGGCGGGCCCCGGGGACATCTCGTTCCGCGGGGAGGGTGAAGCCGCGGCCGCGCAGCTCCCCCCGGGCAGCCAGGTGACCTGGGCGGACACTGCCGACGGCCTGGCCCAGGCGCAGAGCGTGCTCCTGGGAAGCCTGGGGGCGGGCGTGCAGACCACGCACTACTTCGGGCACGGGGGCTTCGACCGCTGGTCCAACGGCGGCCTGCTGCGGGCGGGAGATGCCGCCACCCTCTCCGGTTCGGGCCGGGAGACCGTCCTCTTCACCTGGACCTGCGAGGTCCAGTACTACCAGAACGACGGCGGACCCACCGTCAACGAGGCGCTCCTCTTCGTCCCCCAGGGAGGCACCCTGGCCAGCGTGGGGCCGGTGGGGATCAGCGACCCCCTCCTGCAGCAGCAGCTCTCGCGGCGGCTCTACGCGCACTTCCTGGCCGGGGAGACGCTGGGGGAGGCGATGCGGCGGGCCAAGACGGAGGCCCTGAAAGCGAACCCGGCCATGGCCCCGGTGGTGGAGGGCTTCGGCCTCCTCGGGGATCCCGCGCTGCGCCTGGAGGACGAGCCCTAGGCGCATTCGCGGGCGGCGCTCGTTGACAGCCCTCGACGCCCCGGGCTAGTCTGGCCGCATTGTGAAGGGGAAGGCCGGCCGCGAGGAGAAAGAGGTCTTCGCCGCCTACTTGGCGAAGAACCGGCTCAAGCGGAGCGGGCAGCGCGAGGTGATCCTGGACGCCTTCCTCCGCTCGGAGCGGCACCTCTCGGTGGACGACCTGCTCCAGATCGTCCAGAAGCGCCGGCCCGACATCGGCCGCACCACCGTCTACCGCACGCTCAAGCTCCTGCAGGCCGCGGGCCTGGCCAGCGAGCTACCCCTGCAGGGCGACACGCGCTTCGAGGTGGACTACAAGCGGGCCCACCACGACCATTTCATCTGCAAGTCCTGCGGCGAGATCTTCGAATTCGCGAATCCGGAGATCGAGCGCATCCAGGACGAG
>DATMQU010000512.1:0-3288 GCA_035566715.1 Vicinamibacteria bacterium | reverse complement strand
CCGCCTCGCGGGTCACGCCAAGAGAGTCCCCCACCTGCCGGAACGAGAACTTCTCGGTGTCGAGGGCGAGGCGCAGCATCTGGGTGTGGCTGGGCGTGAGCCGAAAGGTCGGCCCCGCGTGCGTCTCGATCCACTCGCGCTGTTCGGGAGTGAGCATTGCCTATTTCTCCTGCCCCGGGATGAGGTGTCCGTAGGTCCGCTCGATGGCCTCTTCGATGACGACGGTCCGATTCGCCTTCCCGCGACCGCGGGAGCCCTCGGCGCAACGCCTCGCGATCTCGGCCAGGATGAGCGCTTCAATCCGGGTCGTGGTTCGGATCTGCAGCCGCGCCGGCCGCGCGGGCTCCCCCTCCTGCTCGGGTTCCGGCAGGGTGACGGGTGCCGGCCCCGAGGGGGCCGCGCGCATGAGGCGTTCCGTGGGAGCCGCGGGCGGAGCCGGGCCGACGCTCGGGGGCGCGGGCGCCCGCCACTCTTCCCTTGTTCGGAGGGGTGCGGGACTTGCGGGTGCGGGAGAGAAGCTTGGGGTGGGCGTGGCCGCCACCGGCCGCGGGCTTTGTGTGGAGGGCGCGATCCCGAGCTCCGCATAGGGATCGCGGGCCTTGCGATATTCCGTCATCGGGCGATCCTTTCGGCAATGCTCTCGAAGGGGCCGGACGCCTCGCGATCGTAGTCATACACGGGGACGCCCCGGCTGAATGCCTCCGAGATCTTGATCGTTCGTCTGATGGGAGTGAGGACCTCGAGCTTCATGGGGTTGCCCTCCAGGATCTGGAGGATTTCTCTCATGAGGGTCGTGGTCCCCTGGTACATGGACGGGATGATGACCGGGGGCTGCAGGTTCGGGTTGAGGTGAGTCTTGATCTTGCCGTAGGTCTCGTAGAAGTCGCGGAAGGCATTGGCGGCGGCCTGCTCGGTCTGGACGGGCACGAGCGGCACGTCCGCCGCTACCAGGGCGTTGGTCGTGAGGCGGCCGAGGTTGGGCGGGCAGTCGATGAAGGCGAAGTCGTAGAGGCTCTTGACCCCCGCCAGGGCCGTCCGGAGGCGGAAGTTGCCGTCGGGCTCCTCCCCCAGGATCTTCTCGGCGGAGATGAGGCGTCTTGAGCCGGGAACGAGATCGAGGCCCCGGACCCGGATGGCCGCCCCCGAGATCGGCAAGCCCTCGAGGAGAACCTCGCAGAGCGTCTTCTCGTCGGGCGGGTTGATTCCGAAGGCGTCCGACTGGCAGTGCTGCGGGTCGGCATCGACGATGAGCACGCGGTGCCCGCGGTCGGCGAGGATGACGGCGACGTTCATGGCAACGGTGGTCTTCCCCACCCCGCCCTTCTGCATCGCCACCGCGAACACCTTCATCTCGCTCCCCTTCTGGCGCTGACGAAGGCTTGGCTACTTGCCTTCAATCAGCTAAGTCTATTTATCTCAAATAAGCAAAGTAGTCAAGTAGGAAATGAGTCTTAGCTCAAAACAGTCTTGGTGCAAAGGAGACAAGGCTAAATCCAGCAAAGGCGGAAAGCCTCAAAGGTGCAAAGGTGCAAAGCCAGCTTTACGTAAAGGCTAAAAGACTACAAGTCTACTTGAAGAATAGATGGTTAACTAGCTATTGGATCGAGATAAAATGCACTAGCAACCACTCAAGGGCCTAACATCACCAGTAACAGTGACTTGTACCCAACTCCCACCGACTCTCAAGGACGCGGCCTGCTGCCACCTGCGGACCAATACTCGGGCCCCAGCCCCCCGCGAGCTGCTCGCTTGCTCTTTAGGGAGCTGGTCAGCACGGAGCGCGGCGGCAAGAGGGCACGAACCTACTCGACACGGCCCCGCTCAGTCAGTGACCCAAGGGATGGGACTAGCCCGCGGGCGCTGCATGGGGCGGGGAAAGGGGCCTTTCGGGGCGACGTGGCCAGAATGGCATGTAGGATCCTCAAAAAGCAGGACTTCAACCCCGTGAAACAATCCAGTCAATGGAAGATGAGCGCGCCGGCGTTCCACGCCTAGCCCTTTTTACATCAGGCTATTATCCACTCGTGGAACGTGCCAGCGACATGCGTGAAACATCCCCATTCCTGGAGGACATCGACCCCCAAAGGATTCCACGCGCTCGCACCACTTGGATGTCTGAGCGCTCCGGTCAAGCGTCGACCACCGGCTCCGGTTCCCTGAGGCGCACGCTGTGGAAGGCGAACAGCGCCAGCGCGGTCCAGATGCAGGCGAAGGCGGCCAGCTTCGCGCGGTCGAAAAGCTCCCCGTACACGACGACGGCCAGCAGGAACTGAAGCGTGGGCGAGAGGTACTGCAGGAATCCCATCGTCGAGAGAGGCAACCGCCGCGCCGCCGCCGCGAACATGAGCAGGGGCACGGCAGTCACCGGTCCTGCCATCACCAACAGTGCATCCAAGGTGTGGTTCCCGGAAAGGAAGGCCGCCCGCCCGGTGGCCACCATCACGACCAGGTAGGCGCTCACGAAGGGGAGGAGCAGCAGGGTCTCGACCGTCAGGCCGATGAGGGGGCCCACCGGCACCACCTTGCGCAGCAGCCCGTAGACCCCGAACGAGAAGGCCACCGCCAGCGAGATCCAGGGCGCCCGGCCGACGCAGATGCCGAGCCAGAGGACGCCGGCGGCGGCGATCGCGACCGCCACCCGCACCAGCGGGGGCAGCTTCTCGCGGAGGAACAGCACCCCGAGGAGCACGTTCACCAGCGGGTTGATGTAGTAGCCAAGACTGCTTTCCAGCAAGCGGTTGTGGACGACGGAGAAGATATAGACGAGCCAGTTGATCGCGATCATGACCGTGCTCACGCTCAGAACCGCCAGCACCCGCCGCTGCCTGAGAGCGCGCGCAACCTCGCCCAACTGGCCCTGATGCCAGGTGAGCGCCAGCAGTAAGACGAGCGCCCAGAAGACGCGATGGCAGAGGACCTCGAGTACCGGCGCTTGCGCGGTCGCCTTCAGGTAGATGGGGAAGAAGCCCCAAGAGCCATAGGCCGCGATCCCGTAAACGATACCGAGGGTCTGTTCGCGGCGCTGGTCCCCAGTCATGGCCGTGAAGTATGACTCAGACCTGGCTCGGCCCAAGCATGGGCCCAGGGCCATTGGATTCCGCTGCTGGGTGGTGGGCCGAGCCGTTCCCGCTTCGACCGGACAGCCCTGGACCCTCCGATTGTCGGAGTCGGCGTCCTCGATTGCCGTTCACGCTTCCCGCGGCGTCCGCCAAACGTCGGCGGGGGTCTCGACGCTCCACGTGCTTAACTTCCGGCCCTCCTGGCCGTAGCGCCCGTCATGTGGGCGAG
>DATMQU010000511.1:0-12434 GCA_035566715.1 Vicinamibacteria bacterium | reverse complement strand
CTTGACATGCTGAACAGTCTCTTTACGCGCTCTTAACCCATCGGTGGGGGGGCACTGGCATCATGTCCACATGAGAACACGATTCCGGGAAAGAGAGGTTCGCCGGGGGCTTCGTATCCTCGGCGTTGGGCTGGCCGTGCTCACGAGCGCTTGCGGGACCGCCGGCCTTCCCACGGGCGCCACCAGCACCCAAACCTTCACGGGGGTCTTGTCCGCCTCCGGCTCCTTCGCCCAGTCTGTGACCGTCGCGGGGAGCGGTGAATTCGATCTCACCCTCAGCAGCCTCACGCCGCAAACGACGATTACGGTGGGGCTAGGCATCGGGCAACCCGCGAGTGGAACCTGCGGCCTCCTGACCAGCATCGAGAACGCCAAAGTGGGCTCCCTGGTGTCCCTGACCGTGGTGCCCGGACCGTACTGCGTCGTGATCTACGACATCGGGAACATACAGGGCTCGGACACCTTCGCCCTCACCGTGGTCCACCCCTAAAGGGATTGTCTTGACCGGCCGACGGGGGAAGTGGACGTCCGCCGGGGGGCGGCCCATTGGCGGTGGGAGCGGCGGCGGAGATGCTGTTAAGAAGGTAAAACTCGGCCCCCGGGGGATAGGCTCTCCCAAGGGGAGTGCTAGACTCGCTTCCAGGTCTTGACGCCGCGATCTGCATTGCGCTTGCCCTCTTCCCTGACCGTGGGTGCGGTCGGGCTGGTCGGATTGCTCACCCTCCTCGCCGTCCTCCAGTACCGTTGGGTGGGCGAGCTGAGCGAGGCCGAGCTCGAGCGCCTGCAGGCCGGCGCGCACCGCCGGGCCGGCGCCTTCGCGGAGGAGTTTGACCGCGAGCTGACGCGCGCCTTCCTCTGGTTCACCCTCCCCCCCGGCGATGTCCGGGAAGGCCGTTGGCAGGGGCTTGTCCGGGCTTCCGAGCGCTGGCATTCGAGCGCCCCCCATCCCGCACTGGTGAAGGGGCTCTGCGTGGTTTGGGCCCGCAAGGATCTCCCCCCCGATCGGCTTGTCCTGGATCCCTCGGCGGGGCGCATGGTGACCGCGCCTTGGCCTTCCGAGCTGGCTCCCCTATTGGCGCGCCTGGAGAACGATCTGGCGGCCTCGCGCGCCGGCCGCGAGAGACCGTCCGGGTCTGGAGACGTGATCGACGAGGAGACTCCGGCCCTCGTCATTCCCACCTTCGACTTGGAGCTGACCGCCGAGGGCCGGGTGGTGCGGCGACGGGGCGGTTCCCCCCTGCTCGCCTTCACGGTTGTCCTCCTCGACCTCTCCTATGTCCACGACGGGTTCCTGCCCGCCTTGGAGCGGCGTTACTTCGATGGAGCGGACGGATTCGACTACTCGCTCCAAGTCTTCACCTCGCGGGCGCCGCAGACGCCGTTTTACACCTCGCCCGGAGAGGGGTCGCATCCCGAGCCCCCGGACGCGTCGGCTCGGATCCTCGACCTGCGCTTCGACGCCCGGAATCGAGACCTCCTCGAGGGCGTGGATTCTACCCTGGTGCCCTTCTGGAAGCGGCGCTTTGGGATCGAGGGACGCTCCGCCGCCCCCGGGCACCGTCCCCCCTCGTCCGGGCGTCCTCCCGGGGGCCACTCGGCCGAAGGCGAGGGGCGATGGCGGGTCGCCCTCTGGAACCGCGCGGGGGGATTGACGGAGGTGGTGACGGCCGCCCGCCGACGCAACCTGGGCATCAGCTTTGGGGTCTTGATCCTCCTGGGGACAAGCGTGACCTTGCTGGTGACGGCGGCCCGCCGCGCGGAGAAGCTGGCCGGCCAGCAGATGGAGTTCGTGGCGGGTGTTACCCACGAGCTGCGGACCCCCCTGGCGGTGATTCGCTCGGCGGGCGAGAACCTCGCGGATGGCCTGGTGAGAGACAGGGCACAGGTCTGCAGCTACGGGGCCCTGGTGCGCGATGAGGGGCGCCGGCTCTCGGAGATGGTGGAGCAGGTCCTCGAGCTGGCGGGCGCAGAGTCGGGCCGTCCGCCCGCGCCTCGCCGGCTCCTGCGGGTGGGGCCGCTGGTCGAAGACGCGCTGGCCAGCTGCGACCCCGCGCTCACGGCGGCTGGGGTCAGGGTGGAAACGGACGTACCCGTGGAGCTTCCCCTCGTGTTGGGGGACGAGGCTGCCCTGCGGCGGGCGCTGCGCAACCTGTTCGACAACGCCATCAAATACGGCGGTGACTCGCCCTGGCTGGGCATTCGTGCCAGAGCCGGCAACGGCGGGCGGGAGGTCTTGGTAACCGTGGAGGACCACGGTCTGGGAATCACGCCGGAGGACCTCCCCCGCATCTTCGAGCCCTTTTACCGGGGACGCCACGTTTCCTCCCGACAGATCCACGGCAGCGGGCTGGGACTAAGCCTGGTGCGGCGGATCGTGGAGAGCCACGGCGGGAGCGTGGTCGTGGAGAAGGGCGGCGGGGGGGGGAGCGCCTTCACCATCAGACTCCCCGCCCAGAGGGAGGCGGCCCCGGTTCCGACCGCGGAGGGCGGGCATGAAGAAGCGAATCCTGCTCGTTGAAGACGAACCCGGACTCCGATTGACCCTGACCGACCGCCTTTCCAGCGAGGGATACGAGGTGGCCACGGCCGCGGACGGAGACCAGGGCTTCCTGCGGGCTTCCAGCGAGGGGTTCGACCTCGTGATCCTCGACGTCATGCTGCCGGGCCGGAGCGGCTTCGACGTCTGCCGCGAGCTTCGGCAGCGCGGGGTAGAGGTTCCGCTGCTGATGCTCACCGCGCGGGGGCAGGTGGCGGACCGCGTCGTGGGCTTGAAGCTGGGGGCCGATGACTATCTCACCAAACCGTTCGAGGTGTCGGAGCTCCTGGCCCGGGTCGAGGCCCGGCTGCGGCGGCGGCCCGGCCCCATCACTCCTCCCGATTCCTATCGTTTCGGCCCCGTCCGCGTCGACTTTCGAAGAACCGAGGTCGAGCGCGACGGCGTCCCCCTGGACCTTTCCGCAAAGGAGTTCCATCTTCTGGGGTACTTCATCGAGCACCGCGGGTCCACCGTCACCCGCAACGAGCTTCTCGACGCGGTGTGGGGTTACGACGCCATACCGTCCACCCGAACCGTGGACGTGCATGTGGCGTGGCTGCGCAAGAAGGTGGAGCCCCAGCCCCACCGGCCCCGGTACATCCTGACCGTCCACGGGATCGGCTACAAGTTCGTGGGCTGAATGGGCCGATGCGCGGTTGCCAACGGTGATGCAGGCGCCCCTGGACGGGGTAGCGCGCCCAGAGACTCTTGCCGTCGGGGGGCGGCTACTCCTGCCGCGAGGCGCGCTTCACTTTTTGGCAGCCCCGCTGATCGCCCAGGCCGCAGGCCTGCTTGAAAAAGGGCATGGCCCGCTCGCGCTCGAGGGCGGGGCCCGCATCGTAGAGGAGCCCGAGCTCGTAGCAAGCCGGGGCCCCGCCCCCGGTGCAGGACTTCTTGAAGAGCGCCGCCGCCTGGGCTGTATCCCGCGGGACCACGGCGCCGCGCAGGTAGAGGCGGCCGAGGTTGAAGCAGCCCGGGGCCGAGCCCGCGTCGCAAGCCTGGCGGTAGGCGGACAGGGCCTTGTCTACATCGCCCACGTCTCCGTTCTCGTAGAGGGCACCGAACCGGAGGCAGCCCACCACGGAACCGCCATCGCAGGCCTCCTTGAAGAGGGCGGCCGCCCGGCCCAGGTCCTTCGCCACCCCTCCCCCTCCCGCGAAAAGGTCACCCATGTCGACGCAGCCGCGCATGTCGCCGTTGGTGCAGCCCTGCCGGTAAAGGGAGGCCGCCTCCGCTAGGTTGGGAGGAACGCCCCGGCCGGCGGCGGTGACCACGCCGAGTTCATAGCAGCCCCCACCCGAGCCTCGCTCGCAAGCCTTCTTGAAAAGGGCCAGCGCCCGGGTCGGGTCCTTGGCCGTGCCCACGCCGTCGCGGTAGAGCAGGGCGAGGCGATGGCACGCGCGCCCCTCGTTACCGTCGCAACCCTTGGTGAAGAGGGCCAGGGCCCGGGAAGCATCCTTGGCCACGCCCTGGCCGCTCTCGTGGGCGAGGCCGAGTTCGAAGCAGCCCGACGCGACGCCCCCCTCGCAGGCCTGGCCGAAGAGCGCCACCGCGCGGGAAGGGTCTTTGGCGACACCCGCCCCATCGCGGTAGGCGAGGCCGAGGTGAGCGCAACTCTCTGTCTCTGCGCCGTCGCAGGCCTTCTTGAGGAGCTCGGCCGCGCGCGCCGGGTCTTTCGGGACGCGCAATCCATCCTCGTACATGGAAGCGAGGGTGCCGCAGCTGCGCGCGATCCCTCCCTGGCAGGCCCGTTGCAGGAAGTCGAGTGCGCGGCTCAGATCTTTCGGCACCTCCTTGCCGCTGTGGTAAAGGAGGCCGAGCTGGCTACAGCCCTCCGCCTGGCCCCCCTCGCAGGCCCGCTCCAGAAGCGCGACCGCGCGCGTCAGGTCTTTAGAAACGCCCTCCCCGCTTCGGTGCATGCCGGCGAGGCTCAAGCAGCCCTGGGATTCGTTGTGCTCGCATGCCTTCTTGAAGAACGAAGCTGCCTTGGCGAGGTCCCGGGCCACGCCTTCGCCGCGATAGTAGGACGACCCCAACTTGAGGCAGTCGGCCCCGTTGCCCTTGTCGCAGCTCTTCTTGGCGAGGGCGGTCTCGCTGGACTCCGCCGGGGGCGGGCTCTTTGCCGCCTGGGGGGCCAGAAAGGTCAGGAACAGGACGCCGGCCGCCGGTCCCACCGCGTTCCACATAGACACCCCCTTTCCGCTAGACACCTCTTACCCGAGGCGACGGTAGCGTCCCTATGAGCCGGATCACGGCCACCGCGCGCCGTCCGCCGTATAGAACGACCCAACCCGCTCGCCTTCGGAGCAGGAATGAGTTACCTTCTGACCAGCGAGGCTATGTCAGACACGCCCCCGAACCTCGGCAGCGCCACCAACGTCCGATGGTTCCTGGAAAGCCTCGTCGATGGCGGGAAGCAGCTGCGGCGCCTCCCCATACATCCCCTGCCCTTCAAGATCGGGCGCCGACCCGGCCTCGGCCTGACCCTCCCCTCGGAGTCGGTCTCGAAGGAACACGCGGAGATCTACCAGCAGGGGGAGAATCTGCGCATCCGTGACTTGCACAGCACCAACGGCACCTTCGTCAACCGCGACCGCGTCTCCGACTCCCTCATCCGGCAAGGCGACATCATACACTTCGCGGACTTCGAGTTCCGCCTCGGCCAGCAAACGATCGAGGAAGTGGGCGTGGGCGAGGAGTCGGGACCGGAACCCTCCACGGTCTCCCTCGGCAGTCAGCCCCTGCCGCACCTTTTCGTGCGCGGCACCCGGGAGCTGGAAGAGCTGCTGCGCGACGGCTCGGTGGAGCCCGTATTCCAACCCATCGTCCTCCTGCCCGCGGGGGCGGTGGCGGGCTACGAGGTTCTGGGCCGGGGTCGGCACCCGGGTCTTGCCTCCGACCCTTCGGAGCTGTTTCGAATCGCGGCCAGCATGGGCATGGAAGCGCAGCTCAGCCGGCTGTTCCGCAAGAACGCGATCGAGACCTTGGGCTCGCGCACCGGCCTCCCGCCCCTCTTCCTAAACACCCATCCCTCGGAGCTGACCCAGCCCGGTCTCCTGGAGTCTTTGACGGAGCTGCAAAAAGGAGCCCCCAACCTACGCCTCATCCTGGAGATCCACGAGAGCGCCCTTGCCGACACCGCGGGGATCGCCGACCTCCTCAAGGACCTGACCCGCCTCGGCATCGGGCTCGCCTACGACGATTTTGGAGCGGGCCAGGCGCGCCTCCTGGAGCTGGCGGAGGTGCCCCCCCACTTCCTCAAGTTCGACAAGCGCTTCGTCCACGGCATCGACCAGGCCCCCCCGTCCAAGCGGCGCCTCCTGACCTCGCTCGTGACCCTCTCCCGCGACCTGCTCGTGCAGACGGTGGCGGAAGGGATCGAGACCGCGGAGGAGGCCGAGGTCTGCAAGCGGCTGGGCTTCACGCACGCCCAGGGCTACCACTACGGCAAGCCGATCGGCCTGGAGCAGATCTAGGTCCCTTCCCACCGCCGCCGAAAAGCGGTTTTTCGACCGGGCTCGTCCGGCGGCCCCGTGGCCCCGAGCGCCGGGCCCGCCCCCCCCGCGGGGCCATCGTCTCTCCCCGGGAGCCGTTCCGGAGGGGCGTCCCCTTGCCCCTTAGGGGCGACTGAGCTAGCTTCTCGGCTCGGGGCATGGCACGGCCAGTTGATTTTCTCTCCCTCGAGGGCCGGGTGGCTCTCGTGACCGGAGCCGGGCGTGGCATAGGCGCGGCCACCGCCCGCCTCTTTGCGCGCGCGGGGGCCCACGTGGCGCTCCTGGACCGCGATGGGGCGGGGGTCACGCGCACCGCGGAGGAGATCGGACTCGCGGGGGGCGAGGCTCTCCCTTTTCCCAACGACATCACCGACGCCTTCCAGATGGAGCGCGTCGTCGACCGCGTGGTCGAAGAGTGGGGCCGGCTCGACGTCTTGGTGAACAATGCGGGGATCGTGCGCGACGCCGCGCTCGAGGACGTCACCGACGAGGACTGGGCGGAGACCCTGGATGTGAACTTGCGGGGAGCCATGGTCTGTGCCCGCGCGGCCGTCCCCCACATGCTGGCGCGGGGCAGCGGCCGGATCCTCTCCGCGACCTCGCTGGTGGGCCGCACCGGCAACTACGGCCAGACCGCCTACACCGCGAGCAAGGCGGGCATCATCGGGATGACCCGGGTGTGGGCCCGCGAGCTGGGGCCGAAGGGCATCACCGCCAACGCGGTGGCCCCCGGCTTCATCGATACCGAGATGGTGCGCACCATCCCCGCCAAGGTCGTGACGCAGATCCTGGCCCGCACACCGGCCGGCCGCATGGGCCGACCGGAGGAGGTCGCGAACGTCTACCTCTTCCTCGCCTCCGACCTGGCGAGCTTCATCAACGGAGCGGTGGTGGGGGTGGACGGGGGCCTCCTTCTCTAGTCCGCCCCCACGGGGGCCCCGGGAGGAGGTCGAGAAAAGGCTCGCTCGGGGACGGCCCCGGGGTTTAGCCGCCGGGCACGCTGCCTCCGGAGGGTCGCGGAAATCAGCTCCGGTGGTCCCTCACCGCCTGGCGGGTCTCCCGCTCCAGGTCCCGGCGCTTGATGGTCTCGCGCTTGTCGTGGGCCTTCTTTCCGCGCGCGAGGCCGATCTCCACTTTCACCCGCCCCCGCTTCAGATACGCCCTCAAGGGGACGATGGTCAGGCCCTTCTCCGTGGCCCGGCCCCCGAACCTCTGGATCTCCTTCTTGTGCAGGAGGAGCTTGCGGTCTCGACCCTCGGAGTGATTCTGGAGGTTGCCGTGGCTGTAGGGTCCGATGCGGCAGCCGACCAGGAATAGCTCGCCCCCCCGGAACTCCACGAAGGAATCCCGGAAGTTGAGGCCGCCCTCGCGAATGGACTTCACTTCGGTGCCGAGCAGGCCGATCCCCGCCTCCACCCGATCAAGGATCTCGTAGTTGAAAAAGGCCTTCCGGTTGGTGGCGATGACCCGCTCGCCGGCGTCCGCCTTGGGCATGGAGCCTATCCTAGCCGAGGCGGAGGATGGTGACATCGTTTAACGCCTGGTTGCCGGACATGACAACCTTATTTCACCCGGGGTGGTACATTGATCGTAATGTCCGACGTGCAGCGCCGGCTTTCTGCCCCCTCCGACCCCCGGGGACGCCTGGTGTCGATCTTCGTGGGGGCGGTGCTCCTGCCCTCGGTCGCGCTGTCCGTGCTCTCCTTCCACGCCGTTCCCAAATACGCCGAGAACCTGAAGATCAGCCTCCTCAAGCAGGCCGACAAGGTCCTCTACTATGTCGAGCGCGATCTCGAACGCTCGGCACGGACGAAGGCCCTGGAAGCGGCGAGGGCGGTGGGGCCGGAGAAGCTGCTGGAGGGGCGTGCACGCGTGATCCGCGCCGCGCTCGACGAGGCGGGCATGGGGGAGAAGGTCTTCGATACTCTGCGGTTGGAGGCCTCCTCCCCCGCGACCAAGCTCTCCGCCGCGCTCGGGCGGGGAGCCGACGACATGCTCATGCTTCGCGAAGCCCTGAAGGCGTTCGATCCCGCCCCCGGCCCCGAGGGGGAGGACTCCGTGCCCCTCACCGGAGCCGATGGAAACATGACCGGGATCCTCCGCTTCCGCTTCGCCTGCCCCTACGTGCACAACGCCCTCCTGCACGAGTTCTTCGAGAGTGACTTCGTGAACCCCGACCAGGCCTGGGTCGTCCGGGTGACCGAGCCCGCGGGAGAGCTGCTTTACGAGAACGCCCCCACTCCCGATGACCGGTTCGAGGTGAAGCGCGTGATGACGGCTCCCTCATTCCACGGGCTCAAGCTCTATCTCCGCTACCGGGACCGGTCGATCGAGGAGGAGGTCCACCGCCTGGAGCTGGCCAAGAACACCCTCATCGGCTTCATCGACCTCATGCTCCTGGCCGGTCTGTATCTCGTCTATGTCAACGTGCGCCGGGAGGTCCACCTCTCGCGGCTCAAGAGCGACTTCGTGGCCAACGTGAGCCACGAGCTCAAGACCCCCCTGGCCCTGATCCGACTCTTCGCGGAGACGCTCGAGCTGGGGCGCGTCCAGACGGAGGAGAAGGCCCGCCAGTACTACCGGGTCATCAACAAGGAGAGCCAGCGCCTGACCCAGCTCATCAACAACATCCTGGACTTCTCCCGTATCGAGGCCAACCGCAAGGAGTATCGCTTCGCCCCCACCGACGTGGCGCGGATCGTGGAGGAGGTGCTGGAGGCGTACCGCTTCCCGATCGAGCAGCAGAACTTCACCCTGGAGGTGGAGGTGGCGGAGGATCTCCCCGAGGTGGAGGTGGACGCGGAAGCCATCGGCCAGGCCCTCATCAACCTCGTCAACAACGCCATCAAGTACAGCCGGGAGGAGAGGTACATTCGTCTGCGCGTCCGCCGGGAGGGGGAGCGCATCCTGATCTCGGTCACGGACCGGGGCATTGGCGTGGCCAAGGCGGACCAGAAGAAGATCTTCGAGAAGTTCTACCGGGCGGAGAACAGCCTGCTTCACGAGACCAAGGGGAGCGGCCTCGGCCTGGCCCTCGTGCAGCACATCATGGAGGCCCACGGAGGGACGGTGGAGGTGGAGAGCACTCCCGGAAAGGGCAGCACCTTCACCCTCGTCCTTCCCCTTCGGAAGCGGAGCGGAGGAGCGTGAGCAAGATCCTGATTGTCGAGGACGAGCCGGACATGGTCCTGGGCCTCAAGGACAACTTCGAGTTCGAGGGCTATGAAGTCCTCACCGCCGCGGATGGGCAGGGCGGCCTCGAGCGGGCCCGCACCCAAAAGCCCGATCTCATCATCCTGGACATCATGCTCCCCAAGTTGAGTGGCCTGGAGGTCTGCAAGAGCCTGCGGGGCGAGGGTTTTGAGGGGCCGATCATCATGCTCACGGCCCGGGGCCAGGAGATCGACAAAGTGGTGGGCCTCGAGCTGGGCGCGGATGACTACGTGACCAAGCCCTTCTCGATCCGGGAGCTGTTGGCCAGGGTTCGGGCCATCCTCCGCCGCACGGATGGGGCCCGGAAGAAACTCGCCCGCTACCGCTTCTCGGATGTGGAGCTGGACTTCGAGGCCTACCGGGCCAAGCGGGGTGGGGAGGCCCTGGACCTCTCGCCCCGGGAGTTCGAGCTCCTGCGGTACCTCATAGAGCGCAAGGGGGAGACGGTCTCCCGCGATCGGCTCCTGGAGGACGTCTGGGGCTACGAGAGCTACCCCTCCACCCGCACCGTGGACACCCACATCGCCAAGCTCCGGGCCAAGATCGGGGATAGCGGCTCCGAGCCGCGCTGGATCCTCACCATCCACGGCGTGGGCTACAAGTTTGTGGATCCGACATGAACCCCCCGTCCGTGCCGACGAGTCAGCAGGAACGGCCGGGGCCGGCGGTCTCGGAGCCGCGGCCGCGCGCCCTCCTCGTCGGCGACACCACGGGCTGGCCGGGCACGGAGGCCCTGGCCCGGGCACTGGATCTGAGGTCGGTGAGCGCCGAGGAGGCGCTCGACCGGCTCAGGAACGACCCGCCGGACGTCATCTTCATTGACGGCTACCTTCCCGCCGCGACCCTGAGCCCGATTCTGGAGGCGGCCGGACAGCCGGGGCGCGCTGGCCGCCCGGCGATGATGGTGATGGGGGACGAGGGGCGTCGGACCAACGTGGAGGACCGCCTCGTCGACCACGCCGACGATTTCGTCAACACTCGGCGGGGGGAGGAGGCGCTCTTCGCGCGGCTCCGGATCGCGCTCCGCATGCGGGGCTGCCTGGAGGAGCTCTCCCGGAAGAACGCTGAGCTCGAGAGCCTTTACGCGCAGCTGGAGACGCTGGCCGGCCGCATGGCGGGGGAGCTCCGCTTGGCTTCCCAGGTTCAGCGCAGCCTGCTGCCCCCTCCCCTCCACCACCCCCGCCTGGACGTGGCGGGGGAGTTCATTCCCGTGCGCGAGATCGGGGGTGACTACTATGACCTCGTGCCCCTGGGTCCCGACCGGCTGGCTCTGGCCATCGGAGATGTCATGGGCAAGGGGGTCCCGGCGGCCTTGCTGGCCGCCAACCTGAAAGCCTGCCTGCGCGCCCACCTGCAGGGGGATGGCCACACCCCCGAGGAGCTCATCGGTCGCGTGAACCGCCTGTTCTGGGACGTGACCCCCAGGGGGCTCTTTGCCAGCTTGTTCTTCGCCATCTTCGACTTCCAGAGAGGCGCCCTCGACTACGTCAATGCCGGCCACGACCACCCGTTCGTGGTCCGCCCCGGGGGTGGGGTGGAGGAACTCGGAGAAGGGGGGACCGTGCTCGGGCTCATGGAGGGCTCGCGTTACGATCGGGGGCGGACCGCAATCTCAGGAGACGACCTGCTGGTCTTCTTCAGCGACGGGGTCACGGACCGGGCCAACCGCCAAGGGGAGATGTACGGCGTCGAACGCCTCAAGGAGGCGGCCGTGCGGTGCAGGGCAGACGCCGCCCGCATCTCCCTCTATACTCTTCTGGGCGAGGTCCAGGGCTGGTCCTCGGGGACTCCCGCCGAGGACGACATGACGCTCATCGTAGCCAAACTCCGTCAGGGCGCATAAGTCGTTCAGGTCTTGAACCTTAGGGCCTTCGCTGCTAAAGTCATCGGGGCGGGTCCGGGTTCATGGAATATGTCTGCAAGGTCGGCACACCGGCGGGAGAGGTGGTGGAGCGGACCTTCGCCGCCCCTGACGAGGCCGCTCTCCGGACGGACCTCGAGCAGCAGGGCTACTACCTCTTCGCGATCCGCCGCGGCTTCGGCCTAGGCCGCCTTCGGCTTCGCCGCCCCCGGGTGGCACCCAGCCTGCTCCTGATCTTCTCCCAGGAGCTAGCCGCCCTCCTGAAAGCGGGCCTTCCCCTCTTCCAGTCGCTGGATGTCACGCTGGATCGGCAAAAGGACCCCGTTTTCCGCCGCTCCCTCACGACCGTTCGGGAGAAGGTGAAGTCGGGAACCGCCATCTCGGAGGCCTTCCGGGCCGAAGGCGACCTTTATCCCCCGATCTTCGCGGCGAGCCTGGTGGCGGGCGAGCGCAGCGGCAGCCTGGAGTCTGTCCTGCGGCGTTTCGCCCAACACCTGCGTCTCAACCAGGGGCTCAAGAAGAAGGCGGTCTCCGCCTCCGTCTACCCCATCGTGCTGCTGTCGATGATGCTCTTGCTGGTCGCGACCCTCGTCGTGTACGTCATCCCCCAGTTCAAGGGGTTCTACGAGGGCCTGGGGGCCGAGCTGCCGATGCCCACGCAGATCCTGCTCGGGGTGGCGGATGCCGTGCACAACAACCTGCTCTGGATCGGGCTCGCTCTGGCCGGGGGTGGAGTGGCGCTCTCGTCCTGGCTGCAGCGACCCACCTCCGGTCTCGTCATCGATAGGGCCCTCCTGCGCCTGCCTTACCTGGGGGGCCTGGTGCGGATGTACGCGACCAGCCAGCTCACGCGGACGCTGTCCACCCTCCTGGCCGGGGGCCTGCCCCTCCTGAACGCCCTGGAGGTGGCGGCGGCCTCGATCGGGAACCGGGCCATGGCCGCCGCCGTGGCCGCGGCCACTCCCCGGATTCGGGAGGGGGCGAGCCTGACCGCCGCCCTCGAGTCCACGGGCATGCTGGAGACGCTCCCCCTGGAGATGATCAAGGTGGGGGAACAGACGGGAGCCTTGGGCGACATGCTGAACGCGGTCGCGGAGTTCTACGACGAGGAGCTGGACACCCGAATCGCCACCGTTCTCTCCCTGGTGGAGCCCATCCTCCTCGTCCTGATGGCCGTCATCGTGGCCGGCATGCTGCTGGCCTTCTACCTGCCCATGTTTCAGGCCATCTCCGCCGTGCAACGCACGAGGTAGCCGGTGGCAGAAGAAAGGACAAGGCCCCTGCTGGACGACGCCGTCCTGGCCCCCGTCTCCGAGGAGGAGACGGCGCG
>DATMQU010000510.1:0-12115 GCA_035566715.1 Vicinamibacteria bacterium | reverse complement strand
GGGGGAAAGGCGAAGCGCGCTCCCGCCGCCACGTCCACGTTGTAGTGGAGTGGGGTGGGACCCGTGCTCTGGCACATGTCGAACTCGACCTGCTGAGTGCCGGGCAGGAGCCACTGCTTCGCGTCGGAAGGGATCTCCACTCCGGCGACCCTAACGATGAAGACCGGGTTGAAGGGCGCCCCCGCCTGGGTGGTCGGGGTGGTGGTGCCCGGTGTCGTCACCGCCACCGTCGTCGGAGAGGAACCCGTGGGTTGCGTCGTCGTCGTCGTGTTGTTGCCGCTCGTGCCCAGCGCGATCCCGCCCCCCACCACCGCTGCTCCCCCTGCCACCGCCCCCACCACGGCCGCCGTCCCCAACCCCCCCGTGGCAAACCCCGCGGGCACCGCCGGGAAGACCGCCACCGAGGCACTGGTCACGAAGGGCGCGACGGGGACGTCCTTCTTGCACTGGCTCTCGCTCCCCACCACCAGGGCCGCGTTGTCCACCGTCCGGTTCTCTGCGAATTTCTGGTCGAACGCGT
Organism: Vicinamibacteria bacterium; assembly: GCA_035566715.1. Classification (GTDB taxonomy): domain Bacteria; phylum Acidobacteriota; class Vicinamibacteria; order Fen-336; family Fen-336; genus DATMML01. Next base: position 11,595 of record DATMQU010000510.1, on the reverse strand, counting down.
TCACGTAATAGAGGACCTTCTTCCCGATGAGCGCCTTTTTCGGCTTGGGAAGAATCCCCGCGTGGCAGGGGGCCTCTGACTTCATCTCAACGTAGTACCAGTTCGGAGGCCCGTCCTCGGCTCGGAAGTACACCCGCGCCCGGGCCACCTGGCTGGCGGGCGAGAAACAAGCGCTCATCTTTGGATACTTCTCGGCCACGATGCATCCCACCGGCTTATGGTCGATGTTGAGGCCCTGGGCCAGTAGAGGAGCCGGAAAGAGAGGAAGCACAAGCGCGATCCCCCTCCAAGTGGCGCGCGTCATCATGTCTGGCCTCCAGACCTAACGCCGCGACCGGGGCCCAAGACCCAAGGCCGGCCCGGCACCAGGAAATTCTTGTAAGGCCCGGATTCTAGCACTGAGTCTTGCTTTATTCTATCCAGACGGTGAAGGGAGGCGGGTCATGAAGCGAACGCAGAACGGACGGCGTGATTTCCTGAAGTCGTCCGCCGCCACCGCGGCCGGGCTGGCCGTGCTGTCGGCCTTTCCCCGGAAGGTCTTGGGCGCCAACGACCGGTTGCGCGTCGGACTCATCGGCTGTGGCGGCCGCGGCAACCACCTGCTGGGGGAGACGTTCAAGGCGGCGGGCGAGTTGAACGTCGAGGTCGCCGGCCTATGTGACGTCTGGAGGGTGAACCTCGAGAAAACGGCCGCGCGGGTGGCCGCGCAGCAGAACACGAAACCGAGGACCTTCGCGCGGTTCCCCGACCTCCTGGCTATGAGCGACCTGGACGGGGTGATCATTGCCACCCCCGATTTCGCGCACACGCCCATCCTCATCGAGGCCACGAAGCTGAAGAAGCACGCTTTCGTGGAGAAGCCGATGGCGACCGTGCTCGACCACGCCAACACCGCGGTCAAACTCGTGCGGGAGAACCAGACCATCGTCCAGGTCGGGACCCAGCGGCGCAGCGATCAGAGACATCAAGCCGGGGCCAAGCTGATCCAATCCGGAATTCTGGGCACGGTGACGGAGGTGGAGACCGCTTGGCACGACGCCTCACCCCGCTGGGCCCGCGAGTTCAACGACATTCGGCGCGAGGACGTGGACTGGGATCAGTACTTGATGTTTCTCCCCAAGGAGCCCTGGAACCCGGCCCGTTTCCGGCGCTGGCACCTCTACAAAGACTTCACGGTGGGCACGCCGGGCCTCCTGGGTGCCCATTTGATCGACGTCGGTCTCTGGTTCATGGACGACCCTCTGCCCCGCTCGGCCGTGGCCCACGGCGGCGTCTACGTATGGAAAGACGGACGCGAGCATGCGGACACCATCGAGTGCGCTCTGGAGTACCCGAAGGGGTTTCTTCTCAAGTATGCGACCCGCCTCGGAAACAACAACCCGGTGCCGGAGGCGATCTTCTTTGGAACCAAGGGGACGTTCGATACTGAGAGCTGGACGGCGCGGGGAACGGGCGGGGGCAAGGAGGCGCTGGCCCAGTCCGTGACCGTCCCGAAGCCGGGGGTGCCGGCCGCGGCCGCACCCGCGGGGGCGGGAACGCAAAGAGGGGCGGCGGACGATGCGGGCATCGCGCAACCCGATCCCCGCATCGCGGGAGAGGGCCATGTCCGCAACTGGCTGGAGTGCATTCGCTCGCGCAAGACGCCCAACGCCCCGATCGAGGTCGGCTACGCACACTCGGTCGCGAGCATCATGTGCTTCAAGGCCTGGGAGAGTGGCCGGCGGCAAGTCTTCGACCCAGCGAGCCAGCAGATCCGGCCAGCCTGAGACGGGGCTTCCCGGCGTTGCCTCCGGAATCGTGTGCTGGTCGTGCCAACGCAGAGCCCGTCTCGTTGGGCCGTCATCTTCCCTCTGGCTCCCCGAGGCCTCCCCGACCCCGGAAAGCGGGGGATGATGTGCGCTCGCTTCTGGGGACCTGAGCCCGAGAGCCGCTCGTCCACTGACAGGCTGTCCGGCTTTCGGCCGGTCCCGGACACCCTCTCCTGTCACCCCGACCCTGGATCAGGGTGCCGCTGCCCGCAACCTATTGGAAGAAAACGAGCGGGCCCCGTGGCACGGGGGCTGCTTTAGGGCAGGTAGGCACCGGCGCGGCGCCTGTCATCTTCGGCCTGGAGGGAGGCCGGAAGTCAGGCGCCCGCGCCGGGGGCCTGCTTCCTCCCCACCGACCTACCCCTGAAGGGAACGGGCGGCTAGCGCAAACGGGCGCCGATCCAGATCGTCCGGTGGACGGCGGTCAGGAAAGTGGCCAGGGTCATGAGGGCCAGCATCCACAGCACCACCGTCCCCGCGGGCAGGCGCAGCCAGACCGTGAGGGGGGGGTCGAGGAAGCAGACGAGGCAGGTGAGCACGAGTCGCTCCCCCCGCTGCATCAGGCCCCCGGTGCAGAGGACCCCCAGGACCTCACCCCGAGCCCGGGCATAGCTGACGATGAGCGAACCGCCCATGGCGGCCGCGGCCAGGAAGGGCCCCCAAGTGCTCTCCCGAAGGTAGATCACGAAACCCAGGAAGGCGAACACCTCCACGAAGCGGTCAAATGTGCTGTCGACGAAGTCGCCGAAGTCTGAGGCCACGCCGGTCAGGCGGGCGATCCGCCCGTCGAGGATGTCCGCCACCCCCCCGAGCGCGATGGCCAATCCCCCGAGCTCGAGGCGGCCGAGGGCGATGGCCACCCCGCTGGCCGCCCCCAGGACCAGACCCAAGTAGTTGTAGAAGTCCGGGGTGAGGCCCAGTCGGAGAGAGAGGGCGGTGAGCGGCGTCAGGGCCCACATGAACCAATGGAGGAGGAAGTCGCCCGCTCCCAGGAAGAGCTGGCCCCCCTTGCCTTTCTGGTCCGTGTCGGTGCGGGGCCCGCGCAGGGCGTAGACGCCCATCGAGATGACAGCCACGCCGAGGGTTGCGAGGAAGGCGAGAAAGGCGGTCGACACCGGTGCGGTTAGGCGGCCTTCACAAGGAAGGGACCCTCAGCGCGACCGCCGCGAGAAGGGCCGCCACCAGTCGGTCCCCCCGGCAAAAGCGAGACCGAGAATGCCGATGGGCACGACTTGCAGGAGATGGTAGACGACCGCAAACGCGAGGGCGTTCTCCTTGGGCACGCCAAACTCCACGAGGGCGAGGGTCGCGCTGATCTCGAGGGTGCCAATGTTCCCGGGGGGGGCGAGGGGAAAGGCCAGGGCCAGGTTCACCGCCACCAGCACCAAGAAGATCGCGGAGAGGGGCAGATCGAGCCCCACCGCCTTCATGGAGAGGGCGGTCACATTCACCTCCAGCGTCCACGCCACCAGCGAGACGCCGAAGGAAGCGGCCAGGGCCTTCGGCTCTCGGCTGGCGAGGAGCCCGTGTCGCACTTTGGCCATGAAGGCGGTGACCCGGGCCACCGCGTGGCGGCGCGGGGAGCCCGCGGTCTCCGGTGCGCTCTCGCCGCGCGGCTGCAGGGCGAGGACCAGGATCGTGCCCAGGATGAAGAGGGCAAGGGCAAAGGCCCCGCCGGGCCGGATCCATAGCGGGACTCCGACGAAGAAGGGAAGCAGAGCCAGGCCGAGGAGCAACCCGGCCGCGTTCACCAGCTGGTCGAGGACGATGGACCCGATGATGGACGTCCGCGGTAATCCGGTGTCGAGCCCGAGCCAATGGGCGCGGACCAGCTCCCCTGCCCGGGCCGGCATCACGGTGGAGACGGCGAAGCCCACCACCATAGCCTTGAAGGCGTGGTAGATGTTGGCGGCCTTCGACATGGGGCGCACGAGGGCCAGCCAACGGGCGGAGGCGGCCAAGACGAACACGAGGTTGACGGTGGCGGCCAGGATGATCCAGCCCACCTGAGCCGAGGCAACGGCCCGGGCCACCTGGCGCCAGTCCACGTCGTAGAAGGTCCAGGCCGCGGCCGCCAGGAGGACGCTCAGGCCGACCCCTCGCAGCACCCAGCGCCGGCGTCGCCCCTCCGCGGGGGCACCGCCGGAACCCGCAGGGAGCGGCGTTTGTAGCATCGAGTCGGGTGCATCCATGGTGGCTAGCGCGTAGGCCAGGCTCTCGGCCTCCGGCTCCTCTGCCTCGGTCGGGATGAGGGACAACGCGCGGCCCTGTTCCGAGGACTCGTAGGCACGCGAAATCAGCCGCGTCACGTATACCGCCTCGTCGAGGGCCTCCGTCCCCGCGTCGCTGCGGCGCACGCGGTCGGTGAAGTCGAGGAGCAGGGGCGCGTACCACTCCGAGTGCGAGGAGTCCTGGCTCATGCCCCCCGGGAAGGCGATCTCCTCGCGGGTGTCGGCGTGCAGGCTCACCCGCTCGTCGTCCCCCGTGATTTCGCCGCCCTCGCCCACGAAGCGGTAGTGGATCTCCCGATGCCGGGCGGCCCAGGTCAGGCTCACCTGGGCCAGGGCCTCCCCGAAATCCAGGGTCACGAAAGCGGTGTCCTCCACCTCGTAGCCATGGTGGAGAAGCGTCCGCACCGTGGCCTGGACGGTCTCGGGTTCCCCCAGCGCGGCGCGCAGCTGGTAGAAGATGTGGGCCCCGTGGTCCACGAGGATTCCGCCCCCGGCTCGGCTGCGGTCGGTGCGCCACTGGGGCTCCCAGTTTGGGTTCCCCGGGTTGGCGCTCATGCGGTGGACCTCGTACTCGGCCAGGTAGACGTGGCCGATGCGGGGCAGCAGGGCCTTCACCGCCTGCCACTGCGGAGAGTAGTGGTATTGGTGGCAAGGCTGGAAGACGACACCCGCTTCCCGCACCGCCCGCGCTATCCGGTCCGCGTCGTCGGGGGAGGGGGCCAGGGGCTTCTCGCATACCAGATGGAGGCCGCGGCGGCTCGACTCCTCGACCAAGGGCCGGTGGGTGAAGGGGGGCGTGCAGATGTCGCAGAAGTCGAGGGACTCCCGTTGGAGCAGGTCCTCCGCTTGCTCGTAGGTGCGCGCCCGGGGGAAGAAGGCACGCGCCTCCTCCCGGTTGCACGCGGAGAGGTCGGCGATGGCCACGATCTCGACCGCGTCGCCCAGGGCGCCGCTCGCCCATTGGGGGGCGTGCCCGCGGAGGGCGATGTTCCCGGCCCCGAGGAGGGCCCCGCGCAGCTTCAACGCCACCCCCCGTCGCGGGAGGCCCAGGCGAACACCTCTTCGAGGATTCCGAGGGCGGTCTCCGCCGAGGCCTGGTCCATGGAGAGCGCGGGGTTCACACGGAAATGAGGGTTGTAGACCATGCTGATGAGCCCGCGCCGCAGACATTCCTGGAAGAGCCGTGCGCAGAACTTCTTGTCCAGGGGTTCCTTCGTTTGGCGGTCCCGGACCAGCTCCAGTCCGATGAGCAGGCCCTTGCCCTGCACGTGGCCGATGAACTCGTGTTGCTCCTGCATCTCCCGGAACTTCCCGAGCATCCAGTCGCCGAGGAGGGCCGCGTTCTCCACCAGCCCTTCTTCCTCGATCACGGTCACGGAGGCGAGGGCGGCCGCCCCCGCCATGGGGTTGGCCCCGTAGCTGGAGCTGGAGCCGGACGGGTTGCCCCAGGGCGCGGCTTTGGTGATCTCGTCCGTGGAAGCGAGGCCGGAGACGGGGAACCCCGCCCCCAGACCCTTGCCCATGGTGATCACGTCGGGGGTGGTCCCGGTGTGCTCGCATCCGAACCAGCGGCCGGTGCGCCCGAAGCCGGTGATCATCTCATCGCTGATCAGAAGGGCGTGGTTCTCCCGCGCGATCTCCTGGATGATGGGCATGAACTCCGGAGGCGGGACGACGTTGCCGGCGGTGCCTTGAATGGGCTCGATGAGAATGGCGGCGAGGGCGCCGGTGGTGGAGTTCTTGACCACCTTGCGCGCGAACTGCGCGCATTCGATCCCGCACGAGGGGTACTTGAGGCCGAGCGGGCAGCGGTAGCAGTCGGCATAGGGGGTGAGGTAGGTTCCGGGGAGCGAAGGTCCGAGGCCGTTCTTGGTCCCGTCACCGATGAGGGACATGGTTCCCGCGGTCTTGCCGTGGAAGCCGCCCCAGAAGGACAGGAACTCGTACTTCTTGGTGTGCGACTTGGCGAGCCGCAGCGCGGCCTCGACCGCTTCCGTCCCCCCCGAGTACAGCTGGATCCGAGTGAGGCCCTTGGGGGTATGAGACGCGATCTTGGCCAAGGCCTCGGCCCGGCGGGGTGTCGTGAAAGACCCCACCGTTACCTCGTCTATCTGCTCCTTGAGGATCTGGCGATAGCGCGGATGGGCGTGGCCGAGGGCGTTGACGCAGATGCCCGCGGCCAGGTCCAGGAAGCGGTTTCCGTCCACGTCCTCGACGAGGGAGCCTTCGGCACGCGCCACGGCAATCCCGGAGAGGGTGGCGATGGACTGGACGCCGGGGGCCAGATTCTTCGACTCCGCGGCGACGAGGTCGCGGCTCTTCGGACCGGGAATCTCGGTAACGATGCGAGGCTCTTGAGAGATGGTGGCTTCGGCAGCTTTCGGCAATCTATCCCTATCCTCCAGCTCAACTAGGCCCGGACAAACTATGGATTATACACTACCTCGGACGCAAGCGCTCTCTTCCGACTCTCCATTTCACCGGAAGGGTATGAACGCCCGAGCCGGATCTTCCTGTGCCACATGGGTTTGGTCTGGTCCTCTCGGAGTCGGTATCCTCGACCGGGCCGCTCACGATTGCTGCGCCGCGCCCGCCAAACTGTCGGGGGGGCCTAGCCCGCTCCACCTGCTTGTACCTCCGGCCCCGGCGCCGGCCACGCCACGAGTCGGCGTTAAGAGGCTATAACAAACGCACGCCGAGCCGGGTCCAAACTGCCCGGGGAGCCCTTGCTCGACCCTAGCTGCCTGCACCCGGGAATGGGCTGGACCGACCCCGCCCTCGATGCGAACCCTGACCAGACTAACCAGGAGCGCCCCCTCGGGGAGTAAGGCCCGGGCCGTGATACTCTGGCCTTTGAGCATGCGCGGGAGGGAGTGCGGGAGCGAGCGCCTCGGCGCGGGCGCGGAGCGGCCTCCGAGTTGACGCGGCGAAACGCGGTCTTGGGGGGCCTATTGGTCCTCGTCCTGGCCGCCGGGCTCACCCTCTGGCTCCGTGACGCGTCTCCGCCCGCGCCGCCGGCGTCCACCCCTCCGACCGGGGAGGAGCTGCCGGTGATCGATCTCGCCCGCCTCCAGGCCGACCGCCCAGAGTCCCGTGTGGGCCGGCGGGACCTATTCGAGTTCGGTGCGCCCCCCACACCCCCCCCGACTCCGCGCCCGGTGGCCACAGCCACTCCGGAGGCGCTGGGGCCCCCCCCGCCCACGCCGCCCCCCTCCCCGCGCCTCCCGCCCTTGAGCCTGCGCTACATCGGCTCCCTTGAGAACTCCAGGGGCCTGAGGGTCGCGGTCCTCCTCACGGATCACAACGAGGTCCTGACCGGCCAGGCGGGGGAGGTCCTGGCCAACCGCTACCGGATTGCCCGGATCGGCTTCGAGTCGGTGGACCTCGAGGAATTGGGCACGGGCCAGGTGCGCCGGCTGCCCCTGCGGAACTGAGCTCGGTATTCGAGCTTAGATCTCGATCGTCCCTTCCAGGTAGGGAACGACCCTCCCCGCGATCTTGACGCGGTCACCCCGGTCCTCGCAGTGCAGCTCACCCCCCCGCGCGGAGACCTGGAGAGCATGGAGCCGCGGCTTGCCCAGGCGCCGGGCCCAATAGGGCACCAGGGTGCAGTGGGCGGAGCCTGTTACCGGATCCTCGGGGACGCCCTGACGGGGGGCGAAGAAGCGCGAGACGAAATCGACTTCGTGGCCGGGCGCCGTCGCGATCACCCCGAAGCACTCGAGCTCGGTCAGCCGGTCCCGGTCGGGCCGGAGAGACCGGACGTCCTCCTCCCCATCGAACACGGCCATGACGTCCCGCGCCGTCCAGGCCTCGCGCGGCTTCCGGCCGAGGGCCAGGACCAGGGCCTCGGAGACGGGAAGGGGTTGGGGAGGCCGGGCCGGGAAATCGAGGGCCAGGAGGTCCCCGTCCCGGGTAACGACGAGGGGCCCGCTCTTGGATCGGAACGAGACGGCCTTGGACCCAGGCTCGAGCGTGGTCATGACCACGTGGGCCGAAGCGAGGGTGGCGTGCCCGCAGAGATCCACTTCGGTGGCGGGGGTGAGCCAGCGGATCTCGTACTGACCTTCCCCTCCCACCAGAAACGCGGTCTCCGAGAGGTTGTTCTCGGCGGCGATGGCCTGGAGAATGTGAGTGTCGAGCCAGCGTTCCAGAGGCACGACCGCCGCGGGATTGCCGCCAAAGACCCGACCGGTGAAGGCGTCAAGGTGGTACAGGGGGAGCTTCATCGCCCTATTGTGCCCCGCCCGCGCTGCTCTCGCCCATGTTCAATTCCATGAAGAGCGCGCCTTCGATGGGGTTCGGCCGGTAGGGCGCGATCCGCCGAAAGCCCAGGCTCTGGTAGAGGCCGATGGCTCCCTTCATCGACGGCACGGTGTCGAGCCGGATACTGGCGTAGCCGATCCTTCTCGCCTCCGCGATGATCGCGAGGGCCAGGCGCCGCCCGAGGCCGGAGCCACGGGCCGGGGGCCGCACATAGAGGCGCTTGATCTCCGAGGTCTGGCCGTCGAGGCGGCGCAGAGCCACGCAGCCCTCCGCCCCCCCCTCACCTACGGCGAGGAGCAAGGAGCCGGTGGGGGGCGCGTACTCCCCCGGGAGGTCGCGGAGTTCACGGTCGAAACCCTGGAAGCACAGATCGAACCCCAAACTCTCGGCGTACTCCGTAAAGAGGGTGCGCACCTCGGGTAACCGGTCTGCGGAGTGCCCGGGAATGATCATGCCCCAGTATCGCACCGACGTCGGTCTTCGCGTCCTCTGAGTCTCGGCCCGGGCTTAGCATTTAGCCCGGGCCTCGGACTCGTGCGATTCGCGCTTCTCAGAGCGCCCCGACGCAAGCGGCACGCGCCGCCGCGGCAGGGGGTTTACGCCCTCCACGCGCCTGAATTCCCGCGGACCTCGCGGTAGTTCCAAAATCCTCAGCCCCTCTTGCCGGATGTTGATGGCCGCGTTCACGTCGCGGTCATGCTCAATCCCGCACTCGGGGCACGTCCACCTCCTCGCGGATAGTGGCAGCTTCTCCACCACAAAGCCGCAGGCCGAGCAGCGCTTCGTGCTGGGAAAAAACCTCCCCACACGCACAAAGCTTCGCCCATACCAGGACGACTTGTACTCGAGCTGCCGCTGCAGCTCCGCGAGCGCCCCGTCCGCTAGAGCCCTGGACAGGTGACGGTTACGCAGCATTCCCGATACGTTCAGGTCCTCGACGAAGATTACTTGGTTATTGTGAATCACCTTCGAGGACAACTGGTGTAGCCACTCACGCCGACAGTCCCGAACCCGGGCGTGGCTCCGCGCCAGCTTCCACCGTGCGCGGGCCCGCCCCCGTGAGCCCTTCTTGGCACGGGAGAGTGCCCGACTCCGCCTTTTGAGCTGTTTCAGCCTCCTTTCCAAATACCGGGGCGGCGCGACCTTGGTGCCGTCATCAAAGGTGAGGGCCGCCGATAGCCCCGCATCCAAACCCACGACACGATCGGAGGTGGGGAGGGGCAACGTCTCCCTATCCATAGCCATAAACACGAAATAGCGTCCCACCGCGTCGCGCTTCAGGGTCACCATTTTCGGCCGCCCGGGGGGTACCCGTGACCAGACGAGCTTCAGGGGCCCGAGGCCGGGCAGGACCAGGAGTGACCCCGGGACATAGGAATTCTTGAGTCGACTGTCGAGCTGATAGCGGACCGCCTGCTTCCCATGCTTCTTCTTGAAGCGCGGATAGCGGGCCCGCTTGGCGTAGAAGGCCTTATAGGCCTTTTCCAGATCCCGAACCGACTGGTTGAGCACGTAGCTCGAGACTTCCCTGAGCCAGGGCACCTCGGCCTGCTTCAGCTTGGTAACTTGGCGCGAGAAATCAACGCAGGTGACCCGCTCCCCCCTCTCGCGCCAGGCCCGCGAGATCGTCTCGAGGCCCCGGTTATATACCCAGCGTGCGGCCCCGAACTCCCGGGCCAGGCGGCGCTGCTGCCGCGGCGTCGGGCGCGCTCGGAACTTGTAGGTGCAAATCGCCACTTAGGTGCTCAGCCTTCATCAAGAGGGCGCACCGGGCCTCTGCTCGCGCAACCGGCCCGGGCGGGTCCCTCGCCAGCTCCGAAGCATCACACAAGAAGTGGTCAGGCGAGGTCCGATGGAACTGGCCCAAGAGTATTCTGGGGAGGATGGGGAGAGCGACATGAGTAGCACAAAAAGAGGCGAGGCCATTTTGCGTCGATTCGCTCTCTCCTACCCGTCCGCGTACGAGGATTTCCCCTGGGGCGAGAGCGTAATCAAGGTCGCGAAGAAGGTATTTCTGTTCTTGGGTACTGCGAGTGATGGCCTCCATCTGAGTGTCAAGCTACCGCAATCCGCGAGTCTGGCCTTGAGTCTGCCGTTTGCTTCCCCCACCGGCTACAACTTGGGCAAGAGCGGTTGGGTGACCGCGCGCTTCGGCTCACGTGACAACCCGCCGCTCCCTGTCCTCCGGCAGTGGATCGACGAGAGCTACCGCGCAGTGGCGCCCAAGAGGCTGGTGGCCACCCTTCCGGCCGGTGGTGTCGGGCCGCCTCCAATGCGCAAGACGCGGCGTTCCAAGCCGCACGTGAAAGCCAGACGAACACGTTGAGTCTTCAGAGGCCCGGCGACACACATGCGGCGAGGGCATCGAGAAGTCGGGGCTTCCGAGGGAATGCCAGGCGGAGCCAGCCCGCCCCTCCTGGGCGTATGGATCGCTCCCCCTAACCGACCAACACGGCGAGGAGACTCGTCGCGACCTCCCTGGCGGCGGCGGAGGGATCCTTCTCCGCGGAGAGCAGCACCGCCAAGCTCTTGAGTGAGTTCTTTTCGTTCTGAAGGGCAATGAAACGGTCGTGATCGAAGACGGGCGCATCCAAAAGGCTGGTCTCTGCGGCCTTGAGGCGGCGGCACCACGCCAGAAGCGATGAAGGATCGAAATCCGGACGACGCGCGAGGGAAAGGAGCGCACGGGCGAGGCGCTCGTCCTCGCCATGGGTGAAGACCGACCCTGCGCCCTCGAGCTTGGCTGCGATCCCCTCGATGATCCACTTCTGATCCGTGCTCTTGAGCTTTGTGTTGCGAGAGAGGAACTTGAGCAGGTCCGCGGTGTGGGCGGTCGCATGGATCCATCCCACTCGCTCGTCGTATCCCCGGACATCTCGCTCCTTCGCGAGATACCTCAGGCCTAGGGCCAGGAGCCCTTGGAACTCGGCGTCCGTCAGAAAAGGCCGTTCGTTGTCCAGGGCAGCCAGGATCGAGAGGTCGAGCGTCGAGAAGGATCGGAGGAGGACGGTGTCGGTGCCCGTCTCTCCAAGACCGACCTCCAGGTTGGCGGACCACAACTGCAGGAGAGCCTGGAGCTCTCCCGGGGCAAGGCGCTTGTCAAAATAGATCCAATGAACCGGGATGGCGTAGGCAAAGTCGTCGCGGAGCTGCCGGTCGGGGGACCCGAGATACCCAGATAGTTCCTCGATCAATGCTGCCGGAGACTCTCCCGCGGGGACGGCATAGCCGTGGTCGACGATACCCTTCCAGAAGGCATGGGCGTGGCGGGCAGGAGCCGCGGGAGCGGG
>DATMQU010000509.1:0-2542 GCA_035566715.1 Vicinamibacteria bacterium | reverse complement strand
GAACTCTCCGATTTTGGCTGCCCGGTTAACAGCCGGGTGCTCTCACCACTGAGCTACACGCCCAACGTCGTCTCGCCCTAGCTGAGTACGGGCAGCTAGGGCAACCTTTCCTCCCTATTCTAGCAGCCCCCAAAATGGCACCCTCACGAAGGCAGGTGCCCATTCTCAGGCACGTCCCCTTGCCGGAGCGCCGCCGCCTGGTCCCTGGCCGTCTCCTTGCCTGACCAGACGACGCGCCTGCCCCTCTTCTGGATTCGCCGCTCTTTCTTTAGCCTCCCGATTTCTGCCCAGACCCGCGCCTTGACCGGGAGGTTGCCCGTGGACTGGTATCCCAGTTGCTCCAGTTTCGTGGTCAAGTCGGCGGCCTTCAGGCCCGCCGGATAGGAGAGGAGCACGATCTTCATGGCCTCCCGAAGGCCCTTCCCAGTGAGGGGGCCCTCAGTGGCCTCGTCGTTCAGCAGGAGCCGCTGCTGCCTTGGTCCGAAGCCATCGCTCGGGCTCAGGAGAGCCTCAATTGCTTTAATCCGGGTGTCGAGATCCTGCACGATTTCACGTCGTTTGCGAAGCAGGCTGTCGCGCTCAGCCTTCAAACCTTCGCAGATTTCTTTGGTCAACATAGCGGTCATCCTAACAAAGTGCCAGCGCGGACGCAAGGCATACTCCTAGCCATGATTCAGTAATTGTTCAGGCTCGTCCTGGCTGAACATTTGGGCTATGATGGGCTTCATGAAGGACCACCCCGTGCGCATCCCGCTACCCCCCGATGAGGCCGTGGCAGACCTATTGCGGGTGAAGGTCACGGACGAGATGCCTAGACCAGGGAAGCGGAAGGCGAAGCCCCAGGGCAGGAAAAAGGGCAGGAAGTAGGCTAAGTCTCGCCGTCCCCGCCGCCGGCCAGCCGTGGGTTTGTCAAAGGGTCAACTCCGAGATCATTGACAGCCACAAGCTGTTGTGGCATCCTCAACCGACAGCGCTATTTAGAGAGGTGTGCTTGCCTTTGTCCCCCCTCCCGATCCTAGCTCAGGCCACGGCGTTTTCAGGGGGTGTCGGGAGCCTGATCGCCCAGAGTGGGGTCGTGGCCCGGGTCGTTCTCGTCGTTCTGCTCATCTTTTCGCTCATCTCCTGGGCGATCATCATCTACAAGGGCCTCGTTTTGCACCGGGCGTATACACAGTCCCAGACCTTTCTCCAGATCTTCAGGAAGAGCAGCAAGTTTTCGGAGGTGAACTCCGTCTGCCTCCAGCTCAAGGCGAGCCCGCTGGTGGGGGTCTTTCAGGCCGGGTACATCGAGGTCAACCAGCAGGTGCGTGGGGGGTCGGGTGCCAGCGCCGCCCCCGCGGCCCGCCCTACCGTGAAGAGCCTGGAGTCCCTTTCCCGATCGCTGGTGCGCGCGGCCGGGGTCGAGGTCACGCGCATCGAGCGGCGGGTCACCTTCCTTGCCACTACGGCCAGCGTCACCCCTTTCATTGGCCTCTTCGGCACCGTCTGGGGGATCATGACCGCGTTTGCGGATATCGGCCGCATGGGTTCCGCGAACCTGGCCGTGGTGGCCCCCGGCATCTCGGAGGCCTTGATCACCACCGCCATGGGCCTGGCCGCGGCCATCCCCGCCGCCGTGTTCTTCAACTTCTATGGCAGCCGTATCAAGGTGCTCACGGCGATGATGGACGACTTTGCGCTGGAATTCCTGAACATCGTCGAGCGTAACTTTACTTAGTCATGCTGGCAGGAGGGGGGGGCGGCGGAGAGGGCGGAGGACGGGCAGGGTCCATCTACCGCGGCTTTCGCGGCCGCCAGAGCGCGCCCGTTCTGGGCGAGATCAACGTCACGCCCCTCGTCGACGTCGTCCTGGTTCTGCTCCTCGTGTTCATGGTGACCGCGCCCATGATGAGCCGGGGCATCGACGTCGCCCTCCCCGTGGCCAACCAGCCCCAGATCCCGCCCGAGGATCGCGTGACGGTCTCGATCAACGCCGAGGGCCGGGTCTACATCGGAGACCGCCCGGTGAACATCATCCTCCTCGAGGACCAGATCCGTTCGCTGATGACGGGACGGACGAACACCGTCGTCTATCTTCGCGCGGACGAGGCTCTGCGCTACGGCAAGGTCATCGAGGTCGTGGACAAGATCAAGAAAGCGGGAGTGGATCAGATCGGCTTTGTGTACGCCTTGCCCAAGGAGAAGCCGTGAACGAGGCCGTCGATCGGGTGATCCTTCAGCGGGAGGCGATGGACGCCGGCTTCCCGGGCAGCCTCGGGCTTTCGATCGTGGTGCACCTTCTGATCGTGGGGGGAGCGGTGGCGGCGCCCTATCTCTTGCCCCGCGAGCCCCCGCTTCGGGTGGCGGACGGGTTCGCGGTGGCCCTACCCCGCGGAGGGGGGGCGCCCGTAGAGCCGCCGGCTTCCTCGGCCCCCCCCACGCCGGTGGAGAAACCGCCCGCCCCGGCCGCCGAGCCCCCGCCTAAGGTCCTGAAGCCTCCCAAGGACGAGCCGCGGCACACGAAGGGACTCCCCGAGCTCGACGCGAAGAAGGGACGGAAGCC
>DATMQU010000508.1:0-2606 GCA_035566715.1 Vicinamibacteria bacterium | reverse complement strand
GAGGAACCCGGACCGGCCCCGAGACCCCGACCGGGCCGACATGGATGTGGCACGCGACGATGTCGTTCATGCCTTCTACTTCAACGCTGAAATGGACGGTGTTGCCGTCCAGCGTGAAGCCCGCGGCCCCGCTCGCGCTCGAGGTGCGGGGGGGGACCTCGTTGGCGCCCATCAACTGGGCTTGGAAGATCGTCTGACCCTTAGTGGGATCGTTGCAGCCCCCGGCATAGAGGCCGAATGCGAGACCGACAGCCGCCAGCCAAACGGACCCGCGCATCGTGGCACCTCCGCGGTTTTCGAGACGACCAAGGCCGGTGCTGGCGCCCCGAGGGTTGAGCATGGTTCGACCGGCCCGAAGAGGGGTGGCAAGCTTTGGGCCGTCGGGTTCGTCGTTTGGAATCCGGGGCTTACAAGCGCCCCTCCCTTCCCAAAACTTACGGGCACCGTAAGCGCTTACGGTCCGCGAAAGGGATCCGGCGCTCGAGACAAGCCGGGATGGTGAGCGGGAGTTCGCGCGGGGAGTCCGGTCCGGGGGCGGGTGCTATCATGTGCGCTCGCATGCCGATCGGGACCCCCTTCCACTCCCGCACCGCCGCCCTCTGCGAGAGCATGAGTTGGCGCGACTGGGCCGGGTACTTCGCGGTCAGCACCTACGAGGTCCACCACGAGCGCGAGTACAACGCGATCCGCAACGCGGCCGCCCTCATCGACGTCTCCCCCCTCTTCAAGTACCGGGTGAGCGGCAAGGACGCGGCCCGGCTGGTGGACCGCATCGTGACCCGGGACGCCGGCCGGATGGCGGTGGGGCAGGTCGCCTACACTCACTGGTGCGACGGAGCGGGAAAGGTCATCGACGACGGGACGGTCTCCCGGCTGGCTCCGGACGTGTACCGTTGGACGGCCGCCGACCCGAGCCTGCGCTGGATCCAGACCAACAGCCTGGGCCTGGATGTGCGCGTCGAGGACATCTCGGACCGCACCGCGGCCCTGGCCCTGCAAGGCCCGACCAGCCGGGACATCCTGGGCGCCTGCGCCTTGGGCGACGTCGCCCACCTGAAGTACTTCCGCGTGATGCCCTCGACCATCAAGGGAATCCCGGTCGAGATCTCCCGCACCGGGTACACGGGCGACCTGGGCTACGAGGTGTGGGTGGAGGCGGAGAAGGCGGTGGCCCTCTGGGACGCCCTGATCGAGGCGGGGCGGCCCTACGACATCACGCCCACGGGGATGCTGGCCCTGGATGTGGCCCGCATCGAGGCCGGCTTGCTCCTGCTCGACGTGGACTACGTGGGGGCCCGCAAGGCCTTGATCCCCTCCCAGAAGTACTCGCCCTACGAGATTGGTCTGGGCCGCCTCGTGAACCTGGAGAAGGCTCCATTCATTGGGCAGCCGGCCCTCCGGCGGGAGGCGCACGAGGGTCCGGCCCGGCAGCTGGTGGGGCTGGAGGTGGACTGGATCGACCTCGAGCGCCTGCACGAGGAGGCGGGCCTCGCGCCCCAGCTGCCGGCCACCGCCTCGCGGGTCTCCGTCCCCGTCTACCGAGACGGGATCCAGGTGGGCAAGGCGACGAGCAGCACGTGGTCGCCCACCTTAAAGAGGATGATCGCTCTCGCCACCGTGGCCTCGGAGGCCGCCGGCCTCGGCACCCGTCTGGAGATGGAATTCACGGTGGATCATCGACGGAGGCAAGTGGGGGTGACGGTCTCCAAGCTGCCCTTCTTCGATCCCCCGCGCAAGCGCGCCTGAGCCCGGGCGCGGCTCAGTGCCCGGGAGCCAGGACGAGGCGCCCCGCCACCCCGCGCTTCTCGAGCCGGTCGTGGGCGCTCGGCGCATCGGAGAGGGGCAGGACCTCCGAGACCCAGGGCCTAATGGCCCCGCTCCCCACCAGGCGCAGGGCCTCGTCCAGCTCCGCCTGGGTGGTGGCGTAGGCGCCCAGAATCTCCAGCTCCTTCACGATCACGAGGCCGGGGTTCAAGTCCACGGAAGCCGTCTTCAGGTTGCCCACCACCACCAGCCGTCCCCCCGGGGCGAGCGCCCGCAGGGTCTGGCTGAAGGTCAGGCTGCCCACGATCTCGATGGCCACGTTGGCGCCCTCGCCCAGGGTGCGCTTCTTGACCTCGGCCGCGAAGTCCAGCTCGCGGGAGACGATGACCTCGTCCGCGCCCGCCTCCAGGAGCGCCTCCGCCTTGGCCCCGCTCGAGGTCACGGCCAGGACGCGCGCCCCCTCGAGCCGCGCCAGCTGCACGGCCTGCAGGCCGACGCCCCCGCTGGCCCCGGTGATGAGCACGGTCTCGCCCGCGCGGACGCGCCCGCGGGTGCGCACCACGTGGACGGCGGTGCCGGTGGTGCAGCAGGTGGTGGCCGCCGCCGGCCAGTCGATGCCGAGGGGGATGCGGCCCAGACCGGCCACGGGCGCGGCCATGTAAGCGGCGTAGCCGCCGGGAATCTCCTCCCCGAAGAAGCGGGTGTCGCGTTTGCAAAGGCTCCGGCGGCCGCTGCGGCAGTGGATGCACTCGCCGCAGGACAGCCGTTGGAGGGTGGCCGCGCGGTCGCCCACCTTCCAGGCCCCGACTCCCTCGCCCACCGCCACCACCTCCCCTGCCGCC
>DATMQU010000507.1:0-2939 GCA_035566715.1 Vicinamibacteria bacterium | reverse complement strand
GCCCTGATAGTCGTTGGCCATGGTCATGACGGTCTCGTCGCCATCGCGGACGAGGGCCACCGAGGAGGCCTGGTTGAAGAGCTTGGTGTCCGCCTTGGCGACGTAGAAGCCACAAAAGGCCTCCGCCCGCTCAGCCGCGGGTAGGGCCAAGAGGAAGCTGAGGCAGCAAATCGAGGACCGGCGCATGAGTCACTCCTTTGTTTGGCGGGGCCGGGATCCGGGCCCGGCCCGCCCAGTCGTAACGGCAGCCCGGAAGAAGACGATCGATGAGGGCCACGGCGGGGGAGAGCACGGCCAGCGACCACAAGAGGCCGTTGGGCCGGTAGAGGCGGAACTGGACATAAGCGCCCCCCGCCGCCACCAGGATCGCGAAGAGAACCCGCCCCGCCCGCGAGTCCGGGGTCGTCTTCGGGTCTGAGATCATGAAGAAGGCGAAGATGAGGAGGGCGCCGCCCTGCAGCTGGTGGAGGGGGATGCTCACGGGGTCCCCGAGCCACGCCGCCCTGAGGAAGAGCAGGGCCCCATAACTGACCAGGAACGCAAGGGTTACGTCGCTTCGCGCCGCCCGGTTCACCACCATCCCCCCCAGGCAGGCCACCAGGAAGCCGAGGAAAGCCGCGCTCCCCCACTGACCCGGGGAGACCCACACCGCGTGGGTAGCCAGGATCATGGCCACCAGGCCGAAGTTCGTGGGATTGAAGAGGTGCTTGCCGTTCCAGCGGAGCACGAACTTGCTCGCGATCGTGACCACGGCCGTCCCCACCGCCAGGGCCTCCGAGTTCGTGCGCAGGAGCAGGCAGAGCGACAAGCCCGAGATGAGGGCGCTTCTCGGATCGAACCCGGAAAGGCCAGCCAGGCGTCCCGCCAGGTATTGGGTGGCTAGAGCCGTGGCCAGCAACAAGGCGACGCGGCCGATCGAGACGTCAAACGCGAGACCCGCCATGCCGTAGGCCAAGAGGCCGGCCAGGGCGGCGATCTGATATGCCCGCGGGTCGAATCGTGTCCGCACCATCCCTCCCACGAAGACTACACGTCGGCGCCGGTTCCTATTCCTTGGACGCCATTGAGCCGACCCCGGGCTCACCGCGCGCAGGCCGCGTGCCCGGGAGCCGCGCCGCAGGGAGCGGCCCTTTCCCTGCCCTCCCTGAACCGCCCCTCATCCCCCCGGCGGGGCGGCCCGTCTGGATCTAATGCCTTTCGTCGGCAAGCGAGTGCGGCCGGGGGCCGGAACCGCCAAGACTATCCTTAGGAGGTGAGCGCTTGCGAATCACGACAATCGTTCTCTGGGCCGGGGCCAGCTCGCTGGCCGCATTTTGGAATTCACCGGCGGGGGCGGGGGCCAAGGACACCGCTCCACGGGCCTACCGCTTCACCGTCGACTACACGTCCTCCGACACCAAGGGCCAGATCACCCGGCGGCAGCGCCTGCGGGGCGAATACACGCGCGATCTCGCCGGCGGAGACGCGAGTTGGGCGAACGTCACCGTCGCCGAAGCGAGCGGCGCCTCGGAGCCTTTGCCTCCCGCCCAGAAACGCGACTTCATGGAGGGCTTCCGCTATCGCCGCCGCGGGGACTTTTCGGACAGCATGAAGCCCGATTTCTTTAAGGGGTTTCCCCCCACCGCGGTGATGGAGCGAAATTTGGTCTGGGACGCGGAGATGTTCGAGTTGTTCGGCGAAAAGCAGCTGTCGCGCTTGAAACCGAACGAGCCCTATCACGTGGTCTCGAACAATGACGTGACGATGCCGGGAGTGGGTACCTTCCACAACCGCGACGTCGAGCTCACGCTCGTCGGACGCTCGGAAAGAAACGGTCAGCAGTGTGCGGTCATCGAGTACCGCGCTTTCTTCAACCCCCTTGACATAGCGAATGGTGGTATGACTTTGAAGGGCCGGAGCCACTATTGGGGGCTGATCTGGGTTTCGCTCGACCGGCAGCAGATCGAGTACGCCACCCTCTACGAGGATGTGGCGGGAGAGCTCAGGCTGCCGGGGGCAGCCGCGGAGCAGCCGATCGACGTCTTCCGCTCCGGGGTATTTGAACCGGCGGGCCGGGAATAAGCGGCGGCAGGGCCAGGGGGGGACAGGTGGAGCGCCGGTGGGTCTTTTCGCTGCTCTGGATCAACCTCGCCGTGATCGTGATGGTGCCCCTGATCCAAATGGCCTCCAACCAGGCGACGGAGGCCAAGGATCTGTGGACGGCGTGGGGCCACGCGCTCGTGTACGGCAACGTGGCGGGCTTTCCGGCGGCACTCATCATCCCGTGGGTCATCGATCGGGCGGCGCGGGGCCGGCTTCCCCTGGTTCCGGTGGTCATCCTGGGCTGCCTGGTGTTCACGGCCCTGGGCTGCCTGGCCGCGCAGACCCTCCTGTGGGGGACGTCGGGCGTGGCCCTCCCCGCCTTCTGGGCGGAATACTTCCGGACCCTGCGCATGACGACGCTCTTCTCGGTCGCGTTTGGCCTGGGCGTGTTCTTCTATGCCTCCACGCGCGAGCGCCTGCGGCACGTCGAGGCGCGGCTCCACGAACAGGAATTGGCCGCGGAGCGCACGAGAACCCTGGCCGCGGAGGCCCGTCTGCGCTCCCTGGAATCGCGGGTTCATCCGCATTTCCTCTTCAACACCCTGAACTCGATCAGCTCCCTCATCAAGACCGCGCCCGCGCGCGCCGAGGAGATGGTGGGGAAGCTGGCCGCGCTGCTGCGATCCTCCCTGGACAACACCAACCGACCGCTCATCCCCCTGCGCCAAGAGCTGACCATGGTCGGCGACTACATGGAGATCGAGAGGGTGCGCTTCGGCGGCCGGCTGCGGGGAGCGGTGGACGTTCCCCCGGACTTGGGGGAGGTCATGGTACCGCCCCTGTGCGTTCAATCGCTGGTCGAGAATGCGGTGAAGCACGGAATCACCGCCCTGCGGAGCGGGGGCGAAGTCCTGGTT
>DATMQU010000506.1:0-8052 GCA_035566715.1 Vicinamibacteria bacterium | reverse complement strand
GCCCTGGGCGAGTTCGGCGCGGTCTCGGTCGTGTCCGGACACATCCGGGGCAAGACCAACACCCTGCCCCTGCACGTTGAAATCCTTTACAACGAGTACAACTTCCAGGCCGCTTTTGCCGTCGCTTCCCTGCTGACGTTCGTCGCCATCCTCACCCTGGTAGCCAAGAGCGTGGTCGAGTGGCGGTCCAGCCGGCGGACGGACGTCCTGTCGGAGCCGCGAGCATGAGCATCGAAGTCCGGAACGTCACGAAGAAATTCGGGGATTTCATCGCGGTGAACGACGTGAGCCTCCACGTCCCGAACGGTGAGCTGGTGGCCCTCCTGGGCCCCTCGGGTTCGGGGAAAACGAGCCTGCTCCGGATCATCGCCGGCCTCGAGCAAGCGGAAGCGGGCCAGGTGCTCTTCGAAGGCGAGGACGCCACGGCCCGCCACGTGCGTCATCGCTCCGTGGGGTTCGTCTTCCAGCACTACGCCCTCTTCCGCCACATGAGCGTCTTCGAGAACGTCGCCTTTGGCCTCCGTGTCCGTCCCCGGGCCAGCCGCCCCGATGAGAAGGAGATCCGCCGCCGCGTGATGGACCTCCTCAAGCTGGTCCAGCTTGACTGGCTCGGGAATCGGCTCCCCTCCGAGCTCTCGGGCGGGCAGCGGCAGCGCGTGGCCCTGGCCCGTGCGTTGGCGGTGGAGCCGCGAGTGCTCCTGCTCGACGAGCCCTTTGGTTCCCTGGACGCCAAGGTGCGTCAGGAGCTCCGGCGGTGGCTGCGCCGCCTCCACGACGAGATCCGCCTCACCAGCGTATTCGTCACCCACGATCAAGAGGAGGCGCTCGAGGTCGCCGACCGGGTGGTGGTCATGAACCACGGGCGCGTGGAGCAGGTCGGAACGCCGCAAGAAGTCTTCGATCACCCCGCTACCCCCTTTGTCATGGGATTCCTGGGAAACGTGAACATCTTTGGCGGGCGCGTGGAGGGCGGGCGGGCGATCCTCGGCCCCCTCCATCTCGACTACCCCGAGCACCCCCACGCGGAGTCTCTCCCCGCCGCGGGCTACACGCGGCCCCACGAGCTAGAGGTCGACCGTGCGGAGGGTGGGGGGGGCGGATTCTGGGCTGCGCTGCGCTATGCCAACACGGCCGGCGCCGTGGTCAAGCTCGAGCTCGCCACCGGGGACGACCGGCTCGTACACGTCGAGACGACCCGCGAGCAGTACGAGCTCCTCCGCCCGACGACCGGCGAGCGGCTGTACGTCCGCCCGCGCCAGGTGCGCATCTTCGTGGAACCCGGCAAGGGTCTGCCACCGCCATCGGAACGAGTCGTGCCGCCGAAGTAGCACACGCACACCTGCCGTTGCCGCGTATCGCCTGGATAGTCGCGGTCGCGTATACTGGCGAGCGTGGCAACGGGTCGCCCCTCGTTGAGTGAGCGGTAACGGACGACGTCCGCGAGATCGGGCCAGACGGCATTCTTGACGGGGAAAGAGGTGCACCCCGGATTTCGCTGCCCACTCTCCGAGCTGCTCGCCTGAGTTGCGGCTCCAGATAGGCGAGGTGGTCAATCCCTTGCCTGCTCGGGTCACAACGGCCCGGGGCCAGTGCCATGCCCACCCTGCGCCGCTTCGTCAGTCTATTCCCTAGCGAAGGAGTACCGATGCGACTCCTGTCCACTGTCCTGCTGCTCCCAATCGCCACCGCAATCTATGCCCAAGACAACACGCACGCTTTTGACTATGACGCTAAGGCGCCGCTCGACATTCGGGAGGCGGGCGTAGAGCATCGCGGCCTCGTCGCCGTCCACGACATTAGCTACTCTAGCCCCAAGGGCGGCCGCGTCCCCGCCTACCTTGTGGTGCCGGATGGGAAGGGCCGTTTCGCTGCGGTCCTGTGGGGACACTGGTATTGGTCCAACTCCGAGTTCTTCAATAGGAAGGAATTTCTCGATGAGGCTGTGGTGCTGGCCCATGCTGGGGTCGTTTCTCTCCTCACCACAGGCCCCGGCGCACGCCCCGGCCACGTTACCGACAAGACTCCTCTAAGCGAACAACAGGCTACCGATCTCATCCAGGCCATCGTGGACATGCGTCGAGGCGCCGACCTCCTCCTGGAACGCCAGGACGTCGATCCTCAGCGTCTGGCCTACGTGGGTCACAGCTATAACGCGGAAGTCGGCGGCTTCCTGAGCGGAATCGACAAGCGCTTCAAAGCCTTCGTTCTAATGGCCGGCCCGCTCTCCGACGAAGTTAATGCGCAATCCGACGAGTACAAGCAGTACCGCCAAAAAGTGGGCCCCGAGAAGTTTGATAAATATGCAGCTAAGTATCAGTGGCTTGACCCTGGTAAATTCGTCTCCCGGGCCGCGCCCGCCACCGTCTTCCTACAGTACGCAACCAGGGAGGACTTCCTGACTCCGGCGCGCGCGCAGCAATACGCCGCCATCGTCACCGAACCCAAGCGGTTCAAGATGTACGAGGCGCCCCACGCGCTCAATGCCGAAGCGCGGCGCGACCGCATCGCTTTTCTGGCTGATCAGCTCCGGCTAAAGCCCCCCCCACCGGATCAGGTGGCCGCGATCCCCGACCTGCCCCAGCCACCCAACCCCATGCCCTAGTCAGGTCCTGTCGTCAGGACCCCGGCCGACTACTCGGTAGCCCTCCGCCTGCAGCGAAAGTGGGGAAGACCCCCAAGTCGTAGACTGAGTTGGCAGCCAGCGTGCCTGTCGGACACGGGGGCTCCTTGACGACTGTGTTCCCGCGGGCTTATGTATGCGTAGTGAACAGCTCCGGTGCGTCGGGGCTAAGCACGGAGGGGTCGGGTTTGGCAGCGGCGCCGACCGACCTAGGGTGGTCGCGGGCTCGGGAGTTCGCCCGAGGATCTTAATCATAGCGACCGTTTCCACAATAAAAGGCACTGGTCATGACAAGGCGACGAAGAGTTGCTTTAGAAGTTGTAGGCGTACTCGCTGCCGCAGCATTGGTAATGCCGAACCTTCGCTCATCGGATGAGATCGTGAAAGGGCCAGTAGATCCTGGCGTGCGGGGCGGCCCGGCAGGCGCTGGCGATCCTCTGAATGACCTTACCGCGGACGAGAAGGCCTTCTTCCAGGATGGGATCGGCCGGTTCGCCGATGTCGAGGTCGTGGCGGGAGGCAACAACAACGGGCTCGGGCCGCGCTTCAACTCAAACCAATGCCTGTCTTGCCACTCGCAACCGGCTCCCGGCGGAACGAGCGCCGCGCAGAACCCCTTGATCGAAATCGCCACGCTCAATGGGGCAAAGAATATGGTGCCATGGTTCATTGCGAAAAATGGTCCGATCCGTGAAGCGCGCTTTAAGCGGAATCCGAACGGAACTAACGACGGCGGGGTTCACGACCTCTTCGTCATCACCGGCCGCAGTGATGCCGGGGCTTGCGACATCGCCCAACCCAACTTCCTGCCTGCTGGAAACCCGGTCACTGGCCAGGGGGGGAATCCGAACATCATCTTCCGGATCCCGACACCTGTCTTTGGGGCTGGCCTCATCGAAGCGATCCCCGACTCGGTAATCCTCGCGAACATGCAGGCCAATGCTCCGCTGAAGGCGACGTTGGGCATCTCTGGTCACCCCAACGCGCACCTGAGTGGCAATGCGAACCGCAGTGCAAACGACGGGACAATTACCCGCTTCGGTTGGAAGGCACAGAACAAGTCCCTGCTCATGTTCGCGGGCGAGGCCTACAACGTCGAGATGGGAATCTCGAACCAGTTGTTCCCCCAGGAGCGCGACGAGACCGCCAGCTGCCTCTTCAATGCCACGCCCAACGACACACTCAACTTCACGACAACGCCGACGGGCACCGCCACCTCCAATCCGGCCGTCATCTCGGACATCGAGGCATTCGCCAACTTCATGCGGATGCTGGCCCCGCCCACCCAGGCGCCCGACACGCCGTCTACGGCGAAAGGACGGGCCGCTTTCGCAAGCGTGGGCTGTGTCCACTGCCACACGCCTTCGTTGAGGACGGGCAAGATGATTGCCAGTGGCTCCTCGACGGTGCCGAGCGCGGCGCTGTCTAACCAGACGGCAAATCTCTTCTCCGATCTCCTCGTCCATCACATGGGCAGAGGTCTTGCGGACGACATCACGCAAGGTGGCGCCGGCCCGGATGAATTCAGAACAGCGCCGCTCTGGGGCGTCGGGCAACGCGTCTTCTTCCTCCATGACGGCCGTACAAGCAATCTCGTGGAGGCTATCGAGGCCCACCGGAGCCCCGGTAGCGAAGCGAATAGGGTCATCGAGCGTTTCAATCGGCTGAAAACTGAGGAGCAACAAGACATCATCAACTTCCTGCGGTCCCTCTAAGGGGTGAGTCGGCTGACGTGTCGTGAACCGACACCGCGGGTGGTCGGAGCATTCGGAGCGGGGGTCGCATTCCCTTAAACCCCCTGCTCCCAAGGGAATAGCGCATGCTGGAGAAGGTTCCCGAACACAGAAGAGCGCGGAAGAACTGGGTCGACTACAGCTCGACAACCGTGCACCGAGGTTGGCCGAGTTTCCCCCCGGAGCCGGCAGGCTCGTGGACCTTTCCCGAACTGGGCTAACATCGGACGCTGAGTGAGCCCCCGTCACCGTATCCCGCAGCCTCCGCCCGGGACTCTGGACGAGGCGGGCATCGTGGATGCGTTTGCCCACCGAATGATGTACTCCGTGGCGAAAGACCACTACACGGCTACGGACTTCAACGTCTACCAAGCTCTCGCCTACGCGGTGCGCGACCGGCTGATGGAGCGCTGGTTCCGGACCCAGAGCGCGTACTATCAGGCGGACGCCAAGCGCGTCTACTACCTCTCCCTCGAGTTCCTTCTCGGTCGCCTGCTCGTCCAGAACGTCATCAATCTCGGCGCCCTCGACGCCTACACCGACGCCATGCTTCAGCTGGGCTACGACCTCGAGGCCCTCCAGGAGCGGGAATGGGACGCCGGCCTCGGCAACGGGGGCCTCGGGCGCCTGGCTGCCTGCATCATGGACTCGGCGGCCACGCTGGGCTTGCCGTTCTACGGCTATGGCATCCGCTACGAGTACGGGATCTTCCAGCAGCGCTTCGAGAACGGCTTCCAGATGGAGGCCCCCGATCACTGGCTCCGCTACGGCAACCCCTGGGAGATCCCCCGGCCGGACGTCATCTTCCCCGTCCGCTTCTACGGACGCGTAGAGTACACCCGCGACGAGAACGGAGGCTTCCGCGTACGCTGGGTGGATACCCAGGACGTGTGGGCCATGGCCTATGACACCCCGATCGTAGGCTACCGCAACGACACTGTGAACAGCCTCCGCCTCTGGGCCGCCAAGTCCAGCCGCGAGTTCGACCTGCAGAGCTTCAACGCCGGCGAATACGTGCGGGCGGTGGAGGACAAGACCCGCAGCGAGAACATTGCCAAGGTCCTCTACCCCCCCGACGACCAGTATGCGGGCAAGGAGCTCCGCCTCCGGCAGCAGTATTTCTTCGCCTCCGCCACCCTTCAGGATGTGCTGCGACGCTTCCTGAAGTTCGGCGCCCGCCGCTTCGAGGAGCTGCCAGACAAGGTGGCGATCCAGCTCAACGATACCCACCCCGTGCTCGCGATACCGGAGCTCATGAGGATCCTCGTAGACGAACATCGCGTCCAATGGGAGCTGGCCTGGGAGCTGACGCAACAGGTCTTCGCCTACACCAACCACACGATTTTGCCCGAGGCCCTGGAGAAGTGGCCCTCCGATCTCTTTCAGCGCCTGCTGCCTCGGCACTACGAGATCCTCGTGGAGGTCGACCGTCGCTTCGGCGCCCGCGTAGCCGCCGTGCCGGGCGCCGGCGAGGGGCTCCTCGGGCGAACCGCGATATTCGACGAGCAACGCAACCTGCGCATGGCCCATCTCGCCTACATGGGTTCGCACTCCGTGAACGGCGTTGCCGCCATGCATACCCAGATCCTGCGCGAGCGGAACTTCGCCGAGCTCGACCGCCTCTTTCCCGGACGCCTCAACAACAAGACGAACGGCATCACTCCCCGTCGCTGGCTGCTCCAAGCCAACCCCGCGCTCGCGTCCCTGGTCACAGGGGCAATCGGCGACGGCTGGGTGACCGACCTGGACCGGCTGCGCGCGCTGGCGCCGCTCTCCGAAGACGCCACCTTTCGAAAGGAATGGGCAGCCGTAAAGGGCGTGAACAAGGCGATCCTCGCCGACCGGGCGCGCAAGCTGCAAGGCCTGGAGATTGACCCCGAGACCCTCTTCGACTGCCAGGTGAAGCGTATCCACGAGTACAAGCGCCAGTTGCTGAACGCACTGCACGTGATCTGCCTCTATCACCGGATCCGCGAGGGTGGAGAATCCGGCATCCCGCGCACGGTCATCTTCGGGGGAAAGGCGGCCCCCGGCTACGCCATGGCCAAGCTGATCATCAAGCTGATCAACGCGGTGGCGGACCTGGTCAACGGCGATTCCGCCACGCAGGGTCGGCTGCGAGTGGCCTTCCTCCCCAACTACTCCGTGTCGCTCGCGGAAGTGATCTTCCCCGCCTGCGACCTCTCCGAGCAGATCTCCACCGCCGGCAGCGAGGCCTCGGGCACCGGAAACATGAAGGCGGCCCTCAACGGCGCGCTCACCATCGGCACCGAGGACGGAGCCAACCGCGAGATCCGCGAGGAAGTGGGCGCGGAGAACATACTCATCTTCGGCCACAGCTCCGAGGAGATTGCGGCGCTTCGCGCATCCGGCTATTCCCCCCGCACGTGGATCGAGCGGGACCCGGAGCTCGGGCGTGCCATCGAGACCATCGCGACGGGCGCTCTGGAGCAGGCCTGTCCCGGCCTTTTCCGGCCCATCGTGGAGGCGCTGACAGGCGAGGACCGCTACTTCCTGTGCGCAGACTTCACATCCTACGCCGAGGCTCAGCGCCAGGCCGAGGCTATGTACGCCCGGCCGGACGACTGGTGGCGGCGGTCCATCCTCAACGTGGCGGGGATGGGGAAATTCTCGAGCGACCGCACCACGCGCGAGTACGCCGAGGAGATCTGGCGGGTCAAGCCCGTGCCGAGCCATCTGGGAGCTGAGGCGGAAGAATAGAGTCTCCGCAAGCTCAGTCTACCCGCCTCCTTGAGGCCCGGGGCTCGTCGGAAGGCACCCCGGCGTCCCTTCGTCTTGCGTGCTGACAGTAGCTGCCGCCCTGCAGGTAGGTTTGGCAGCAGGGCGATCTGACACCTCCGAGTAGCTCCCTGCGCATAACCCGGCCAGGACCTACAAGTGATTGATTGCGGGGTCTGTTATGGGCTTGAGGTGAGAGCCGTCACTGCCACGCACGCTTCCGCTGGCTAGCCTCGGGGCCGTAGTGCGAGGCAGTC
The DNA here is from genome assembly GCA_035566715.1 of Vicinamibacteria bacterium. Classification (GTDB taxonomy): domain Bacteria; phylum Acidobacteriota; class Vicinamibacteria; order Fen-336; family Fen-336; genus DATMML01. The sequence goes on along the minus strand of DATMQU010000506.1, from coordinate 703 downwards.
GCAAGCCATAAGTAAAGGAGCCATGATGCGCAAGATCTCTTGGACGTTATTGTGGGGGTTGGTCACGGCGGCCGCGATGATCAGCTGCGGTGGTAGCAACCCCGCCGGACCCTCCGCCCCGAGCGGGGGCCTTAGCTTGCAGGGAGTCGTGCTTCCTGGGGCAACCAGCGCCTCCGCCCAGCCGGGGCGCGTCGCGGCCATGGCCGCGGGCGGCGGCCACATCACGGTCACGCTGCAGGCTAATCCGTCGATCTCCACCACAATCTCGAGCAACGGCACCTTCCAGTTGAGCGGCCTCCCTCCGACCGGCTTCACCCTCGTCTTTACCGCTAACGGCGTGAACGTGGGCACGATCACGGTCAATCCCGCCCAAGGCACGACCACGGTCCACCTCGTTGTGGAGGTGACGACGAACTCGGTCACGCTGGTCAGCGAAAATGACGACGACAACGAGAACCAGCCCTCACCTTCACCCTCGCCCAAGCCTTCAGCCTCGCCCACCGCCTGCATCATCGATGATGGACGCACGGGTCAGAAGGTCGAGGTGGAAGGGACGGTGGCCTCGGGTACGAGCGCCAGCTTCATGCTCAAGGTGGGAGCCGACGACGACCGCTCCCCGGGCACCGTGACCGTGACCACGAGCGGAACGACGAAGTTCAAGTGCGGTGGCGACGACGACAACAGCGCCCCATCGACCACCTGT
>DATMQU010000505.1:0-11500 GCA_035566715.1 Vicinamibacteria bacterium | reverse complement strand
TGGGAGAGGAACGGATGCCCCGCGAGGAGAGGGCGGGCCGGGGGCTCCACGACCCAGCCCGCCTCGTACCCGTGCTGGTGGAGGGCGGCCAGGGCGGGGAGGGTGTGGACGACGTCCCCGATCGCGGAGAGACGGACGAGGAGCGCCCTCACCCCCGGATCCTCGCCAGGAGCGCGCGCGTGTCGTGGGTCTTGGCGTCCCCCACGATGGCCACCCGGCCGCCGTAAGAGCGCACCACCGCCCCCTCGGGGACCGTCTCCGGCGTGTAGTCGGTTCCTTTGCAGTGCACGTCCGGGCGCAAGGCGAGGATCAGCCGCGAGGCGTCGTCCTCTTCAAAGATCACCACCTGGTCGACGCTGCTCAGGGCGGCCACCAAGAGGGCCCGGTCGGCCGCGGGCAGGATGGGCCGCCCCCGTCCCTTGAGCCGGCGCACGGCATTGTCCCCGTTCACCCCCACCACGAGCAGGTCGCCCTCCTGGCGGGCCCCGGCCAGATACCTCACGTGGCCCACGTGCAAGAGATCGAAGCAGCCATTGGCGAGGGCGATTATCTGACCGGCCCCGCGGGCTGACTCCACCCGCGACCGGACCTTGTCGAGGTCGCCGATCTTGGCGGAGGCGATGCGCATGCTCCTCACGAGCGCGTCCGGACACCCTTGGCCCCGCCGGCCCCCGCGACGGCGGGGGCCACCGCCCCCAGCAGCTCCGCGGCGGAAACGGTGGAGGTGGCCCGCTTCATGACCACGATGCCGCCCGCGACGTTGGCGAGGACGCTGGCCTCGGCGGGGTTGGCCCCTGCAGCCAGGGCCAGGGTGAAGGTGGCGATGACGGTGTCCCCGGCTCCCGTCACGTCCGCCACCTGGTCGCTGCCGTGGATGGGGATGTGCGTCGTTGCGCGGCCGGGCTCAAAGAGGGCCATGCCGTCGCTGCCGCGGGTGATGAGCACGGCCTTGGCGCCTAGGCGCCGGATGAGCGTGCGGCCGGCCGCCTCCAGGCGCCCGTGGTCATGGCCGATCGTGATCCCGAGGGCGGCCTCCACTTCCGGCTCGTTGGGCGTGACCGCGGTCATGCCCCGGAAGGCCAAGAGGCCGTGGCGGGAGTCCACCGTCACGGGCACGGCGCGCCGGCGCGCGAACGTGATCGCGGCCTGCACGAGGTCGGGGGTGAGGAGGCCGAAGCCGTAGTCGCTCACGAGCACGCCGTCCACCCGCCCCCGGAAGCCGTCCAGGGCGCGCCGCACCGCCCGCCGGGCGGGGTCCTTGGGATCCAGCCGGGTGGCCCGGTCGATGCGCACCACCTGCTGCTTGGTGGAATGCGCGCCGCCGGCCAAGATCCGGGTCTTCACCGGCGTGCGGTAGCCGGCCCCGGTGAGGACGCGGGCGGTCGCCACTCCCTTCTCGCGGAGCAGCGCGCGCAACTGGCGGCCATGCGTGTCGGCGCCCAGGATGCCCAAGGGGAGGGGCGTCCCCCCCAGGGTCCGGATGTTGTGGACCGCGTTGGCGCCGCCCCCCAGCCGAACCTCCGCCCCGTCGTGCTCCAGGATCAGGACCGGGGCCTCCCGACTCACGCGTTGGACGCGCCCGTAGACGAACTCGTCGGCCACGAGATCGGCGAGCACGAGAACGCGCCGGCCCCGGAAGGCGTGGATGAGATCGGCGAGCCGCGCGGGCGGGGGGGCCGGCCCGGCGCCCCTCATCCGCCGTTCCCCCCGGCCAGGATCCTCTCCACCGCCTCCAGCAGGTGCTCCGCCACCAGATCGGGCGGGCGGGGCGCGGCCGGCGCGTGGTAGGCGAGCTCGCCCCGGCCGTAGCCGCTCTTCACGAGGGCCCCCCGGGCACCCACGTTCCAGGCCAGCTGGAGGTCCGAGATCCGATCCCCCACCACCCACGAGCGGCCGAGGTCGATGTCGAGTTCGGCCTCCGCGCGCCGCAAGAGGCCCGGCCGCGGCTTGCGGCAATCGCAGTCCGCCCGGTAGGGAGGCTTCCCCACCGAAGGGTGATGCATGCAGACGTAGATCCCGTCCAGCCGGGCGCCCCCCGCCTCCAGAGTGGAGCGGAGGGCGGCGTGGACCTCGTCGATCAGCGACTCCGGGAAGTAGCCGCGGGCCACCCCCGCCTGGTTGGTCACGACCACGGCCCGGAAGCCGCCCCGGTTCACCAGGCGCACCGCGTCCACCGACCAGGGATAGAGGTGGAATCGGGAGGCGTGGTTGACGTACCCCACCTCCCAGGAAAGAGTGCCGTCTCGGTCCATGAAGATCGCGGGCGTCGCCATCACGACTCCGAGAAGACCTCAAAGACGGCCTCCGCCACGCGATCCGCGGGGATCCGCCGCATGCAGCGATGGTCGATGGGACACTCGCGGAGCAGGCAGGGCGCGCACTCCACGTCCACCCGTAGGAGCCGGGCCCGGTCGCTCACGGGGGCCGTCTCTCTCCAGTCCGTGGAGCCGAAGACCGCGACCACGGGAACCCCGAGGGCCGCCGCCAGGTGCATGGGCCCGGAGTCGTTGGTCACGAGCGCGCGAAGATGGGAGAGCACGCCCAGGAGCTCGGTCAAGGTGGTCTCGCCGCAGAGGACGCGGGCGGGCACGCGAAGGCCGGCCGCGATCTCCTGGCCGAGCGGGCGGTCGGCGATCCCGCCCAGGATCGCGACCTTCGACCCCGTCCGCCGGCCCACGAGGTCGGCCACCGCCGCGTAGCGTTCCGGGTACCAACGCTTGGCGGTCCCGAAGAAGGCCCCTGGATTCAGGCCCAGCCAGGGGCCGGGGGCGCCGAGGATCTCCTCCCCCCGCGCCCTCAAGGCCGGCGGGCAGCGCATCGACACATCGGCGGGAGACGAGGTGTCGAGGCCGAGACCAGCGAGCATGGCGCGATAGTAGTACACCTGGCTGCGGCCCCGGACATCCGGGGGGACGGGCGGCCGCCGGGTCAGGAGGGGACCGCGGCCGTCGGTGGCGTAGCCCCAGCGCTCGGGGATGTCCGCGGCCCAGACCAGGAGAGCGGTCGCGAAGGAGTTGGGGAGGAGCACGGCCGCGTCGTAGCGTCCCCGGATGGCCTTGACGTCTGCGCGCAGGCCGCCGCTCACGAGCAGGCCGTCCACCTCGGGCAGGGCCCGGTAGAGGTTGGCCACCCACGGCCGGGCCAGAACCTCGAGCCGGGCTTCGGGAAAGCTGCGGCGCAGGTCCCGGAGGGCGGCCAGGGAAAGCACCACGTCGCCGACCCAGTTGGGCGCGCGGATGAGCAGGCGCTCAGGGGACATCTCGGCCACCCCCCCCGGACGGGGCCGTCTTCCAGCGCCGGTGGATCCACAGCCACTGCTCGGGGACCCCCCGGACCCAGGCCTCGATGTGCCGGGTCAGCTCCTGGGTGACGTGCGCGATGTCCGCCTGGCGGTCGCCCGAGGGCGACCAGTTTAGGGGAGGGTCATAGATCATCCGGTAGCGCCCGCCCCGCCCGATCTCGGTGTGGCAGGGGACGAGGGCACAGCCGGTCTTGACGGCCAGGGCGGCGACCACGGTGGTGGTGGCGGCGGGACGGCCAAAGAAGTCCACGAAGATGCCATCCTTCTCCTGCACGTTCTGGTCCATGAGGATGGCCACCCCCTGCCCCTCCCGCATCGCGCGCAAGACCGGGGCGAGCGCCTTCTGCTTGTAGATCACGGTGTTCCCGCCCGCGGTGCGAAGGGCGCAGAGGCGGCGGTCGAGGTCGGGGTTGTCGAGCGGTCGCGCCACCACCCCGATGGGTCCGAAGGTCCAGCCGTGGCCGATGCCGTGTAGCTCCCAGTTGCCGATGTGCGCGGTGGCCATGATGGCCCCCCGACCCGCGGCCATGGCCGCCCGGACGTGCTCGCCCCCTTCCACGTCGATGAGCCCGAGCACCTCCTCCCGGGAGCGCCCCTGCAGCCACAAGATGTCCAAGAGGACCTGGCCGAAGTGGGCGTATACGCCGCGGGCCGTGCGCAGGAGGCGGCTTCGGTCCCAGTCCGGGAAGGCTCGCCCCAGATTGTCGACCGCGATGGCCACATGCCGACGGTCCAGGTCCCCCAGGACCCGGCCCAGGGCCCGGCCAAAAGCGAGGACCGCCCGTCGCGGGAGGGGGGAGACGATCGCGCTCACGAGGGCGGCCGCTTGGTCCACGTGCGCGGGCTGACTCAGGCCACCCTCCGGGCCGTCGCCAGGAGCCGCGCCCGCAGACGGGGCTCGTCCGCAATCTCGGCTGCGATCCGAAACACGAGCAGGGGCGGGCCGGGGACGGTCTCCGGCAGCCGCACCGCGTCCTTGGCCGTGGTCACGAGCGCGTCCGCCCCCGCCGCCCGCGCCCGCCGGGCCGCCTCCGCGAGGTCCCCCTCCGAATAGGGATGGTGGTCCGGGAAGAAGGCGTGGCCTGCGACCTCGGGCGAGAGGGCCCGGACGTCGGATTCGAAGCGTTCGGGCCGCGCGATGCCGGCCAGGAGGAACGGCCGGAGGGGGACGGGCCGGGGGTCACCCTGGGGACCGAAAAATCCCAGCCCCCGCCGCCCCATCCGAAACGTGCGCTCCGGGCCCAGAAGCCGCTCCCACGCCGCCACGCCGTCCTCCTGCCCCCCCGGGGGCCGGGTCACGAGCACGAGGTCAGCCCGCCGCGCGGCCGCGGGAGGCTCGCGCAGCCGACCCGCGGGCAGGGGCCGGTCCGCGAGGTCCGCGACGTCGAGGCAGAGCAGGTCCAGGTCGCGGTGGAGCCGCAAGTGCTGGAACCCGTCATCCAGCAGATGCACGCAGGGACCGAACCGCTCCTCGACGCGCTGGCCCACGACGTCGCGATGGGTCCCCACGGCCACGATCACGCCCGGCAGGGCCCGGGCCAGCATGACCGGCTCGTCCCCCGCCACCACCGCCGCCGCCTGCACGAGAGTTCCGTCGCTGACCAGGAGGGCGTCGCCTCGAAACGACCCCCGATAACCCCGGCTCAGAATGGCCACCGGCAGACCTTGCTCGCGCAGGATCTCGGCCAGGCGGGACACGACCGGGGTCTTGCCGCTCCCCCCCACGCTGAGGTTGCCCACGCTGATCACCGGCCCCCGGAGCCGCGTCCGCCTGAGCACCCCCCGCTGGTAGGCCGCCACGCGCAGCCGGCCGGCGGTACCGAAGAGTGAACCCAGCAAACGCCTCACGCGACCAGGCCGGACAGGGCATCCACCGTGTCGCGCAAGGCGCCCCGGTTCCGGTCGATGAGGTTCCGTGCCCGCTCCCCCAGGCGGCGCCGCCGCTCGTCATCGGTGAGGAGGCTCAGAACCTCGCGCGCCAGCTCCTCCGCGGAGGAGACCTCGACCAGGGCGTCCTCCGCCTTGAACTGTTCGGCGATCTCCTGGAAGTTCGCCATATGCGGACCCACCACCACCGCCCTGCCCGCCATGGCCGGCTCCAGGATGTTGTGCCCGCCGGCGGGCACCAGGCTTCCCCCCACGAATACGACCGTGGCCAGGGGGTAGAGTTGGGCCAGCTCCCCCAGGGTGTCGAGGAGCACTACCTCCCCTTCCCGCCAGACGCCGGGGTCGAGAGCCGTCCGGCGCAGGCAACGGAAGCCGGCCGCCTCGATGAGGGCGGGCACCTCGGAGAACCGCTCGGGGTGGCGCGGAGCCAGGATGAGCCCCGTCCCCGGCAGGCGCTCCCGCACGCGGTGGAAGGCCTGAAGGATGATCTCCTCCTCCCCCGCTACCGTGCTCCCCGCCAGCCACAACGGCCGGCGGCGGCGGCCATCCCCCAGGAGGAGGCGGGCCAGACGTTCGGGCGGCCGCGCCGCCTCCACGGCATCGAACTTGAGGTTGCCCATGACCCGCACGCGCTCGTCGGGTGCGCCCATCTCGCGGATGCGCTGGGCGTGGGCCTGGCCTTGCATCAGGAAAAGGTCCACGTCGGCCAGGACCTTCTTGAGGAAGCGGCGCACCCGGCGGTAGCGGGAAAAGGAGCGCGGGGAGACGCGGCCGTTCACCACCGCCACCCGCGTACCCCGGCGGCGGGCCTCGTGGATGAGGTTCGGCCACAGCTCCGTCTCCACCAGGACGAGCAGGGCGGGGTTCAAGGTGTCGAGGGCCTTGCGCACCGGCCCCGGCCAGTCGAAGGGCGCGTAGAAGAGGCCATCCGTGCCCCGCACGCTCTTTCGCGCGACCGCGTTTCCGGTCATGGTGGTGGTCGACACGAAGACGCGGTGGGCGGGGAAGCGCTCCTTCAAGGCCGTGATCAGGGGCCGCGCGGCCAGCACCTCCCCCACCGACACGGCGTGGATCCAAATCGAGCGGTCCCCATCCACGTTCAGGTACACGGGGAGGCGGCCCATGCGCTCGCGGAAGGTGCGAAGGTACTTCCCGCTGGCCCGGCCCTTCCAGAGGAACCAGGGCAGGGCCAGAAGAAAGGCAAGCGCGAGACCAAGGCTGTAAACGAGGTACACGGGCGTCTCCGCAGTCCCGCTTCCGGGCTGCAAACAGCAAAGTATAGCCTGCGGCCGCCCGCGCGCGGGAGCCGGGAAGCCGCGGCCCTTTCCGATGGGCCGGCAACCCGGACCGCGCCCGATGAGTCCCGCGGTCCTGGGGTTGAAACCGGCGCCGGATCCGCTACCTTAGCGACGTCTGCGCCCTGTTCCCCCGGGCCGAGGAGCTTCATGAGGCCAGCCTTGATCGTTCACGGCGGCTGCGGCACCCCGCCGCCCGGGGAGGAGGAGCCGCGCCGGGCGGCCTGCGAGCGAGGAGCGGACGCGGGCTGGGCCGTCCTGGCCAGCGGAGGAAGCGCCCTCGATGCGGCGGAAGCCGCGGTTCGGCGCCTCGAGGACGAGCCTCTCCTGAACGCCGGCACCGGAAGCTATCTCCAGGCCGACGGCGTGGCCCGCCTGGACGCCAGCATCATGGCGGGGGAGGGCCGCGCGGGAGCGGTCGCCCAGGTACCCGGACTCAAGAACCCGGTGCGCCTGGCCCGATACCTGCTGGACCACGACGCCCACGTGATGCTCACGGGGGTGGAGGCCCTGCAGTTGGCGCTGCGCCTGTCCCAAGAGCCCGCGGTGCTGGCCACGCCGGGCAAGATCGCCTATTGGCAGGAGCGCCTGACCGAGCCCTACCGCCGCCTCGACTACGCGGCCATGGCTGCGGAATGGAAGGGCGAGAACCCGCGCCTGGGCACGGTGGGCTGTGTGACCCTCGACGCCCAAGGCCGATTGGCCGCGGCCACGTCCACGGGAGGCACGGGCCAGTGCTATCCGGGCCGAGTCGGGGACACCCCCATCATCGGGGCGGGAACCTATTGCACACCAAGGGTCGGAGTCTCCATGACGGGGGTGGGGGAGCGCATCATGGTGCTCCTCTCCGCCAAGCGGCTCTGCGACCTGGTGTCCGACGGGGAGCCCTTGGATCGAGCGGCCCGAAGGGTCATGGATGAGATAGAAGCCCTGCACAGCGCGGCCGGCCTCATCGCCATGGACGCGGAAGGGTCTATCGTCGAGCTCAAGAACACGCCCTTCATGGCCACCGCCCGTCGGAAGGTCGGGTGATCCCTGCTGTCACGCCGGCGCCAGGCGCCCCCACGCGATTGCCGAACTACTTGCTCCCGAGCACCTCGACGTCAGTAAGGCGCACGGGCTCATTGCTGTAGTTTTCGATCTCCAGCGAACGCGTCTCTTTGTTCCAGCTGACCTTCGCCATACTCGCGAGCTTACCCACACCCTTGCCCTCCTTGGTCAGTCGGATCTCGGCCAGGATGAACCCATACGAGGCGGAGCGGGATCGGTTCCGGAACTCACCGAAGTTCAACGGGCGATCGGTGGCGATAATGATCCGCCGCGCCCCCTCACCGAAAGGCACTTCGCGGGCATATTGAATGTCCCAGCCCGGGCGAATCGAGGTCCGGATGTAGCCGGCTCGGGGCTTGATTTCCTGAAGGGCGGGAACCCTTCTCGATCAGCGTATCCAGGAGTTGCTCGTGCTCCTCCTCGGTCGCCCATCGCTCGATGGCGATCTCAAGCGCGCCCAAGCTGGCGTGTCCGGGGTCGCCCAGGTCCACGGTGACTGCGTGTAGGCGCAATAGGGCTTTGTCCTCAGCCCTCGCCGGGGGGACGAGTCCGGCGCCCCCAACTACGAGCAATAGTGCCCCCATCGATGATCGGCTTAGTGGCATGTACTCGATGCATGCCTCCTTGTCGACACGTGGACAGAATACCTGACGAAATGACGATCCGATGATCTCAATGGGCGCGTTACCCGCGAGAAGACCAAGCGCTTGCACCTAACGAAAGCGCGTGGGTCCGACGCGGGGAGGACCGTTAGGGTCTGGCCGCCTCAGGGCCCCACAGCGCGGCGCGAGCTCCCCGCCCGGTAGAGAAAAGCGCAAAGGAGGAGCGTGATCAATACGGCGGCCCCCTCGCCCAGCGCCCCGGGCAAGCGGGGGGGGATTGCCCGGGGAGCTACCTGCGCCGCCACCAGCCCCGCCACCACCACTCCCGCCAGCCCCTCCCCCGCAACCAGCCCGGACGCGGCTAGGATGCCCGGATCCACCCCCGGGCCATCGGCTCTTCCCCGCTGGCAAAGCGCTCGCACGCAGCCGCCCACGTACAGCGGCGCCATGGTGGCGAGGGGCAGGTAGACCCCGATGGCGAAGGCCAGGCCCGAGACCCCGCACAGCATCGCCCCGATGGCCAGTCCCCCTCCGGTCAGGACTAGCCCCCACGGGAGGGCCCCTGCGAGCACGCCCTCGATGATGGTCTTCATGAGCGTGGCCTGGGGCGCAGGCAAGTCCTTTGACCCGAAGGTGTAGGCCGTGCCCAGCAGCATGACCGTGGCCGCCACCGCCCAACACGCGAAGGCGGCCCCGATGAGCTGACCGAGCTGTTGGCGAGCGGGGGTCGCACCGACCAGATATCCGGTCTTGAGGTCCTGGGAGATGTCGCCCGCTTTCGAAGCCGCCACGGCCACGATCGTGCCCACGGTAAGGACGGCGGCGCGCGCCCCCGTCTCCGTCCAGCCCGCGGCCGCGAAGACGGAGGCCACCCCGAGAAGGGTCACGAGCGTGATGCCGGAAGTGGGCTGGGAGGAAACACCCACAATGCCCACAATGCGCGCCGCCACCGCCACGAAGAGGACGCCGAAGACTCCCACGCCGGCGGCGCAGACGGCCCGGGGGACCGGTCCCATCCCCCCCGCGAACACGCCCGGCACGAGCGCGGCCACCAAGACCACGAGGACGATCCCGCCTAGGATGAAGCCGCCCGGCAGGTCACGGTCGCTCGCGGGAGCGGGGCCCGGCCCCGATGCTCCCCCGCGGCGCAGCCCCCGGACCACGGCCAGGAAGGCCCCCACCATGGTGGGCAGCCCGCGGAACACGGTTAGGATTCCGGCCGTGGCCACGGCCCCCGCCCCCATGTAGCGCACGTAACGCGACCAGAGGTCGGCTGCCCCCATCTCCGCCACCAGCTTCTGCGTTTCCGGGTAGAGGGGGGCGGGCAGGCCGGCCCCTATCCCGGCGATGAGGGGGATGAGGACGAGCGCGGAGACGAGGGCTCCCGCCACGCAGACCGCCGACTGCCGATAGCCGAGGATGAAGCCCACGCCGAGGAGGGCGGGGGCCAGTTCGAGTGCTAACTCCGCCCGGGGCAGGACGGGCAAGGTCGCACTCATCTGGCCGGGCAGGAGGAAGGCGAGGGACACGAGGAGCTTGACCCCTGCCCCCACCGCCATCCCCCAGAAGATCCAATGGCTTCCGGGCGCGCCCTCCGCGGTGGCGCGCAAGACCTCTGCACAGGCCGTCCCCTCCGGGTACGGCAGTTCCTCGCGGGCCTCCACAATGAGGAGCCGCCGCAGGGGGATCATGGCCGAGACGCCGAGCACCCCCCCGAGCAAGCAGAGCGTCGCAACCTGGAGGTAGGCGGGTTCGAGCCCCCACAGAAACAGAGCGGGGATGGTGAAGATTGTCCCCGTGGCGAGGGCCGTGGAGGCGGAGCCGATGGTCTGAGAAAGGTTCGCCTCCAGGATCGTGCCCCGGAGGCCGAGGACGCGGAAGAGGGCCACAGTCATGACCGCGGCGGGAATGGACGCGGAGACCGTCATCCCGACCCGCAGGCCCAGGTAAGCGTTGGCGGCGCCGAAGAGGATCCCCAGCAGGGTTCCGGCTAGTACTGCCTTCAGCGTGAACTCGGCGACCGTCGGCGGCCCCGTCGCGGCCATCGCGTCCACTCCCTAGGTTCGGACCCACTATACGCGAACCGCGCCTGCCGAATTCTTGAGGGTATCGCTCCGTACTCCGGACGTGGCGTGCGACGTGGGGGATTGTTCTAGGGGGAACCCCGGGCCCAAGGGGCGTGTGCCTTACGGTTCGTGAAAGCCCTTACGTGGCAGGTAACTCTGCGCCTTCATTTCGGGAGGCCAATCCGGGCCCCCGCGCGGACAGGCGTGCCTTGGGCTTCTGGCATCGAGATTGCCAGCTGCTTGGTGGCGCGTTCTTGAGCTCAGGGTCTCTCCGTCAGGGAGCAGGCCCAAGTAGGGGAATGGCAGACGGTCCCATCGCCCCTGGTCGACTCAGAGAGGAAGCCTATGAACAGGAAGGTTAGCCGGGCGCTCACGATCTTTTCTCCGCTGGCGTTTGGGATTGTTGTGTTGGGCGGCAACGTCCAGTCAAGTGACCGCGTGTTCAACAAGCCAGGGAATATCCTGATCTCCGATCAATTCAACAACCGGGTGATCGAGATCAACAGGGCGGGTTACATCGTGTGGTCCTTTGGCCTCGGACCAAGCGACTTTTCTCCCAGCTCGATCATCGGCGTCAATGACGCGCAACGCGTCGGGGAGAAGACGCTCATGGCCGGCACCGGCAACCCCGGCGGCTTCGGCGACTGCAGCCCTGGCCCCTGCCTCGACAACCGCGTCATACTCGTAGATCGAGAGGGGCACATCGAATGGCAGTACGGGCAATTCGGTGTCTCGGGGGCGGGACCAAACGAGCTGAACACCCCCGTTCAGGCGACCTGGCTTCCGAACGCGCACGTGCTCATCACCGACCAAGCCAACGCACGCGTCATCGAGGTGACGCCGGACAGGGGAATTGCCTGGCAATACGGGGCCACGGGCGGCTGCAACCCCATCACCAGCCTCGGCGACGACTGCCTGAACAACCCCAACTCCGCCGAGCTGTTGGAGAACGGACACATCTTGATCGCGGACGAGAACAACAGCCGGGTCATCGAAGTGAATCGCGACCACCATATAGTGAGGTCCTTCACGGCCGGGGGCACGACAAACATCGTAGCCTTCGCGAGCCGACTCAAGAATGGCAACACGCTGATCACGGATTCCGGCAACGCTCGCATCGTGGAGGTGGATCGCGGTGACAATCCAGTCTGGAGTTGCTCCACGAACGGCGACCCCCTCAGCAACCCCGCCCCCCTGCCCACCCGTGCTCTCCGGCTGCGCAATGGCAGCACGATCATCAGCGACCAGTTCAACAACCGCGTCTACATCGTCGACCACAACGTCCCCTGCAACACCTTG
>DATMQU010000504.1:0-5228 GCA_035566715.1 Vicinamibacteria bacterium | reverse complement strand
ACCTGCACGCGGACTTCGTGAGCGGGCACCGCGAGCTGGCCGAGCGGACGGGGGCCGAGATCGTCTTCGGCGCCCGCGCGGGCGCTGCCCTTCCCCACCGTGGGGTCCGGGAGGGCGACGAGCTCCGGATCGGCACCCTGGTCCTGCGCTTCCTGGAGACGCCCGGGCACACCCCGGAGAGCATCTGCATCCTGGTGACGGACACCGAAGTCGCTCCCGAGCCGCGGATGGTCCTCACCGGGGACACTCTTTTCATCGGCGACGTGGGCCGCCCCGACCTGGTGGGGGCCAAGGGCTTCGCTCCCGAGACCATGGCGGGGATGCTGTACGACTCGCTGCACGAGAAGCTCCTGAAGCTGCCCGACGCGGTCGAGGTCTATCCCGCCCACGGCGCGGGCTCGCTTTGCGGCCGCAACATGTCGAGCGAGACCTCGTCCACCATCGGCCATGAGCGGCGCACGAACTACGCCCTCAAACCGATGTCGAGGGGCGACTTCGTCAAGATGATGACCGCGGACCTCCCGGAGGCCCCGCCCTATTTCCCCCTGGACGTGGCTCTGAACCGGCAGGGCGCGGCGCCCCTCCGCGACCATCCCCTGCCCCCGGCCCTGGCTCCGGAGATGGCGGTCCGGCTCGGCGAGCGGGGGGCTACCTTCCTTGACGTCCGGCCCGCCCCCGCCTTTGGTGCCGGGCACCTCCCCGCCTCCGTCAACATCGGCCTCTCCGGCCAGTTTGCCTCCTGGGCGGGGACGCTCCTGCCCGCCGGGCAATCCCTCGTGATCGTGGGCGAGGACGAGGCAGGGGTTCAGGAGGCCGTCACGCGCCTGGCCCGGGTGGGGCTCGAGAACGTGGCGGGCTACCTCCAAGGCGGGGTGGCCGCCTGGGCCCGCGCGGGATGGCCGACGGGGAGGTTGCCCCAGATTACGGTCGACGAGCTGCGGGCACGGATCCGCGAGGGGCACGCGGGCCTGCAGGTGGTGGACGTGCGGCGGCCCGGGGAGTATGCGGCGGGCCATGTCCCCGGCGCTCTCAACCGGCCGCTCGACCGGCTCGAGCGAGAAATGGGCACGCTAGATCGGGTCCGGCCCACGGCCGTGATCTGCGCCGGCGGCTACCGCTCGAGCGCCGCCACCAGCCTCCTGCGCCGGGGGGCCTTCCCCGACCTCAGCAATGTTGCGGGCGGGACCAGCGCATGGATCGCCGCCGGCTACGAGGTCGAAACACAAGCGGCGGGGCCCAAGACCGCAACCTGAAGACGGGACAGAGTGCGCACACCCGAGGTCTTCAATCCCAGCGACGAATTCGGGGTTCAGATCCCGGGAACTGAGGTCGCAGCCTCCAGAGAGCGTACCCACCAACACCGGTAGGCCCTCGCGCCCCAGGGGTCCTTTGCGCCAGGGCCGCGAGCAATAGCCGCCCTCCCTCGCCAAGCTGGGCGCGCGTTATCGCGACACACGCTTAGGAGGGGGTGGAGCAACTTCAGGCCCGAGAACTTCGGTACTTGGGGAGGCCTTCCCGTCCCTCCGGGAAGCCCTGGCCGGCCTCAATCCGCGCAAGCCAAGATCGGATTTCGTCGCGCAGCTCCTTGAGCTCGAGGCCGCAATACTGGTCTCCGTACTTCTCCAGACGCTTTAGGCCGCGTCGGAGCAGGGTCAGGGCGCCGCCCCGGTTCCCGTTGCCCAGGTGGTAGAAACCTACCGCCACTTGGATGAGGCCCTGGAAGAAATCGCGGGAGGGACCGCGGATCCCCATCCACAGGTCCTCCAGGGTGTCGTGGCACTCGAAGAAATAGCCGTCGTTGAACTCCGCGATCCCCTTCTCCAGACTGAGACGCTCCTCCTCGCTGAGCCGCGGTTCCGGAGGGCCGTCCTCCACGCTAGGGCTTGCCACCGGGCGTGACCAAGGGCTCCAGGGTCACGCCCGAGACCACCCGGGCTCGCTCCAGGGTCCGTTGGGCCTCGCGATAGAGCTGGATCTGGGCCCGGAAGGGCTCCTCCCCCTTGGCCGGCCGGCGCCGCTTGTAGTTGCCTTCCGACTGCAGCCGGCGGGCCTTCACGTTGTCCTGGAACATCGCCTCCAGGGCGGAGAGCACCTTCTGCCGCGCCTCCGGGGACTCCACCGGGAAGAGAAGCTCGACGCGCCGGTCCAGATTCCGGGGCATCCAGTCCGCGCTCGAGAGGTAGACCTCCTCGTCGCCGCCATTCCGGAAGTAGAAGATGCGGGCGTGCTCCAGGAAGCGGTCCACGATGGAGACCACCTCGATCGTCTCGCTCACGCCCTTGACGCCCGGCCGCAGGCAGCAGATGCCGCGGACGTTCAGGCGGATCCGCACCCCCGTCCGCGCCGCCTCGTAGAGGGCCCGGATGATGTCCTCATCCACGAGGGCGTTCATCTTGGCCGCGATCTCCCCCGCCTGGCCGGCCTCCGCCCGTTGCCGCTCCCTCTCGATCAGCTTCAGGATCCGCTCTCGGAGCTGGGTGGGGGCCATGGTCAGCTTCTTCATGTGGGGGGGGTCGGAGTAGCCGGTGATGGCGTTGAAAAAGGCGGACGCGTCCTCGCCGATCTCGCCGTCGGAGGTCATGAGCCCGAAGTCCGTGTAGAGGCGGGCCGTGCGGTCGTTGTAGTTCCCGGTGCCCAGGTGCACGTAGCGGCTGATCCCTCTCTGGCCGCGGCGCACGACCAGGCAGATCTTGGCGTGGGTCTTGTAGCCGCGAATCCCGTAGATCACGTGCGCCCCTGCCTCCTCCAGGCTCTTGGCCCAGCGGATGTTGGATTGCTCGTCGAAGCGTGCGGTCAGCTCCACCAAGACCGTGACCTGCTTGCCGTTCTCCGCCGCCCGGGCCAGGGCCCGCACCACCGGCGAGTCGCCGCTCGTGCGGTAGAGGGTCTGCTTGATGGCGAGCACGTCGGGATCCTCCGCCGCCCGCGTGACGAAGGAGATCACGGGGTCGAAGGACTCGTAGGGGTGGTGGAGAAGGAGGTCGCGCTCGTCGAGAAAGGCAAAGAGGTCCGGGGGGGCGGGCTCGAGGGCGGCCAGCGGCCTGAGCGGAGGGTCGCGCAGGTCCTCGAGGGCGGGCAGGTCCACGAGGGGGAAGAGGGCCCGAATGTCCAGGGGCCCCTTGACCCGATAGACATCCTGCGCGTCCAGGCCCAGGCGTTCGCCCAAGACGCCGAGGAGGGCCTCCCCCACCGCCGCTTCCACCTCCAGCCGCACGATCCCGCTCTGCCGCCGGTGGCGGAGCTCCTCCTCCACCACCAGGAGGAAGTCGCGCCCGCCCTCGTCGTCCAGGTCGAGCTCGGAGTCCCGCGCGATGCGGAAGACCGCGGACTCCTTGACCTGCTGGCCAGGAAAGAGGGCAGGGAGCTCGCCGCGGAGGATCTCTTCCAGGAGGAGGTAGGTAGTGCCGTCCCCTCCCGGCAGCCGCACCAGCCGCGGGAGGCGGGCCGGCACCTGGACCACGGCCAGCCGTGTGTGCTCCTCCCCCTCTGCGGGGGCGAGGAGCAGGGCCAGGTTCAGGCTCAGGCTGGCCAGCATGGGAAACGGGCGGGAGGAGTCGATGGCCAGGGGCGTGAGGGCGGGCAGCACCTCGTCGTGGAAGTAGCGAGCGATGGCGGCCCGGGACGCGGGCTCCAGGCCCTCGAGGGGCAGGATGCGGATCCCCCGCCCCCCCAGCCCGGGCAGGATCTCGCCCGTCAAGGCTTCGTAGAGCCGGTCCACCATGGCATGGGCGCGCTCCGAGATCTGTTGGAGCTGCTGGGAGGGGGTGAGCCCGGCCAGGTCCGCCCCCGTGTCCCCCTCCCTGACCGCGTTCTTGAGGGCGCCCACCCGCACCATGAAGAACTCGTCGAGGTTTCCGGCCACGATGGTCGCGAACTTCAGCCGTTCCAGGAGGGGGTTGCTGGGGTCGGTGGCCTCCTCCAGGACGCGGCCGTTGAACTCGAGCCAGGAGAGCTCCCGGTTCAGGAACAGCTCCGGCTCCCGCTTGCGCTCCTTGGGCGGGCCCTTCACGAGCGCACCGCCGCCTCGCGGAAGGTCAGCCGGCGGCCGAAGACCTCGGTCAGCTGGTCGGCCCGGGAGAGGGCGGCCAGGCGCTCCATGGTCAGGTCCCCCGCCCCCTCCACCTCCAGGACCCAGCCCCCGTTCTCGGGCAGCACGTGCACGTCCTTCACCTTCTGAAGGTGGTCGGCGTCCAAGGCGTTGGCCACGCGCAGGAGGGCGGCCAGCTTGTTCACGACCACGCGCGCGTCGCTGTCCAGGGCCATGTAGGGCAGGTGGGACCTCTGGGGCGCCGCCCGTCGGTGGTAGCGGGCCACGTTCGAGACCACTGCCATGTCGTCGCGGGAGAGCCCGAAGATCTCGGAGACGGACAGGAGGTACTGGGAGTGCTTGTGGTGGCCGCGCAGGTTTACGTAGATCCCGATGTCGTGCAGAAGCGCCGCCACCTTCAAGAGCAGCCGGTCCCGGCTGCCCAGGCCGTGCTCGGCCTTGAGCTCGTCAAAAAGGCGGGCGGCCAGGTGGGCCACGTTGTGGGCGTGGGGCGCGTCGTACCGATAGCGCTCTCCCAGGGCCGCCGCGCTGGCCAGGACCTGGCGGCTGAAGTCCTCGATGCCATGTCCCTCCTCCCCGCGCACCATGTCCAGGAGCAAGCCCGCCCGCAGGGAGGCGTCGGGGGCCAGGATCTGGTCGGCCTGCGTCTCCAGCAGCAGCTCGCGGCAGGCGAGGAGGGCGGGGACGAGCGTCTCCGCCTCCGCGAGAGGGAGCCGGTAGCGCTCCACGAGCTGGTCCACGTCGTCGGCCGCCACTTGGTCGCAGAAGGCCAGAAACGGCTCCTTGGGCAGAGCGGGCACCCCCGCCGCTGCGACCTCCTCCCCCAGGATCTGGGCGGCCGCGAAGCGCACGTCGCCTCCGGGGGCGATGAAATGGCGCGCCTCGCGCAGCGGCATCTCCCGCCGGATGTCCTCCACCACGTTGTGGATGTGCCGCCGGAGCAGCCTCATGCGCTGCTCGTGGCTCCCGTGCCAGGAGGCCAGGTTCTGGCGCATGCGAATCGAGCCCAGGGCGTAGGTGCCGGAATGGGTGGGTTCGCCCTTGGACAGGAAGGAGAGGTCCGCGCTGCCTCCTCCCACCGCCACCAGAAGGGACTCTCCGCCCGTGAGGGCCTCATGGTCGCGAAGCCTCTCGCGCACGGCCAGGTACGAAAGGCGGTTCTCCTCCGAGCCGTCGATGA
>DATMQU010000503.1:0-2690 GCA_035566715.1 Vicinamibacteria bacterium | reverse complement strand
CCGCGGGCAGCCGGAGCACCGGCCTTCCCGCGCGGAGGACGGCCCGCACCCGGGGGATCTCGACGTGTACCCTCCAGACCCCGGCCGTGAATTCACCCAGCAGCTTGCTGTCCACCCTCGCCTCGCCCTCCGCATCGACCTTTGCATTCAAGCGCAAGTCGAGATCGACCCGATCGAGGTAGCTCTGGGCGACGTCCTCGAGCGCCCGCTGGAGAAACGGGGCCCGGAGAGCCACGAGGATCTGCCCTTCGTCCGACTGGGCCTCCGCCACGAGGGGATCCCGGGCGGCCGCCGCCGGAAAGCGCTTCCCGAGCTCCTCCAGTCGGGCACGCTTCCGGGCCAGCCGCTCGACGGCGGCGGGCCCCGGCCGGGTTTCGCACCCCGGGGCCGCGAGGAGAGGCAGGAGGGTGAGGACCATCCGCGCTCCCGCTCTCACGGCATCGCCGGAGGGGCCATGAGCGAAGCCCGGATCGTCACCCACAGCCGGCGCCGAAAGGAGAGGACCTCGACCACCGAGAGGTTCAAAGGTAGGGGGGTGGCCGCGATCGACACCCCGCTCTCGGTGCCGATGGCCGGAAGCGTGGGGGCGCGCTCCAGCCGCACCGGGATCTCGACCGCGGAGAGCAGGGCGGAGAAACTCTCCAATTTCTCCCGGCCGATCTCCTCCGCCAGCCTCTCCGTCGGAGTGGGCAGGCCCAGAAAGCCCGCTCTCTTGGCTTCAACCGCGAAGACGTGGAACCCGGCCCGAAGCACCCCCGACTCCGGGTCCAGATCCACCACGTCCAGCCCGCCGTAAACCGTGAGCTCGGCCCCCGCCTCCCTTCCCCCCGTCAGGCTGGCCCGCCCCTCCAACTGGACCAGGGCGAGCCCGTCCTCGAAGTGCACGCTGCATTGGGTCACGAGGACGTGGAAGCGGTTGCCGATCGTCCGCTCGAAGGGTACCGCGCCGTCGAGCACCTGCTGGACGAGTCCCTGACCCACCACGACCAGGATGTCTTCGGGGGCGAGGAGCTGGCCGCCGTTCCTGCGCGAGGCCTCGATCAGGGCCTCCAGGCCCTCGCTCCGCCGGTCCAGGATGGCCTCCTCAACCGCCTGCCGCGCCTCCGGCCGGGCGCCGCAGCCGGGCGGCAGAAGGGTGACCAGGCAGACCAGGAGCCCGGCGGGCGTGATCCCTCCGCGCGGGCTCATTTGGGAAATGGCCGTGGGCCGGGGGTCAGGGCGCGGGGGCAGGAGGCGCGGGGGTGCTCATGCCGAGGCCGGCCATGAGCCCTTCGATCCGGGCCTTGACGGTTCTGGCCTTCGCCACCGCCTCACGCACGTCGCCTTTCTGGAAGGACGCGGTGGTCTCCGTCCACGTCTGGGTGATGGCGTCCAGCTCCAGCTTGGCTTGCGTGACCTTGGCCTTGTCCACGCCGGCGGGGAGCCTCCTCTTGCCCGAGAGCTCTCCGAGCCGCGTGGTGGCCGTGGCCAACAGCGCTGGCAGGTTGGCCTGGAGATCGGCCCAGGCCCGGGCCAGCTCTTCCTTCTTCGCTTGGGCCGCGGCGAGGGCGGCCTTGACCCGCGCGGGGAGGGCCTCGGCCTCGGTGAGGGCGCCCTTGTAGTCCCCCTGGTTGAATCGATCGTGGGCGGCCCGCGAGAGATCGGCCAGGGACTTGAACTCCTGGGGAGCGTATCTCTCGACCTCGGGGCGCGCGGCCTCGATGGCGGCGTCGGCCGCCTTGAGGGCGACTTGGGCGGGGGCCTTGCCGCAGGCCAGGGCTAGGGAGCCGGCGACGAGGGCCGCCACCCACGTGAGCTCTCTACGCATGATCACAACCTCCTCGCGCGACTCGTCGGCCCAAGAGCGGACGCCCGCCAAGCGGGGTCCACGCTACCACGAACGGATGCCGGTCGGGTCACGGCCACGGGCGGGCTCCGCTTAAGGCCGACCGGCGGGCGAGCGTCGCTTTCGTTCCGGCACCGCGCGACCCGCCGTCACGTTCGCTTTCGCCTCACCAGCTGTCGCTGGATCCCCCTCCACCGCCGTCCCCTCCCCCGCCCGAGAAATCCGACCCCGAGGAGCCCGAGGAGTCCGAGGACGATGAGGAGCCTGAAGACGAGGACGAAGACGAGTCCAACGACGAAGAAGAGTGAGCCGACGATGCGTCGGAGGGAGACGAAGTCCCCTCTGCCCCGGAGGCGCGCTTGCCGGCCCAGATGATGAGGGCCACGACCAAGATGATGAAGACGCCCGCCACCACGAGCACCACCAGAGCGAGGGGGTACCCGCCCGGCGCCCTCCCCCGGGCGCTCTCGGCCGCGGTTCGTCCCGTTCCCTGGAAGCCCTCTCCACGGACGGCGGCGAAAACGGCCTCCACGCCGGCTTCGATGCCGCCCGCGGTGTCCCCCCTCTTCAAAAAGGGCTTGACGACATCGGACGTGATCTGACGGGCGCGGGCGTCGGGCAGAACGCCTTCCAGGCCGTAGCCCACCTCCAGGCGCAGAGTGCGATCGGTGGTGAAGACGAAGAGGACAACGCCGTTGGACTTGCCCTTCTGGCCGACCCCCCACTCCCGGATGGCCGTGGCCCCCATCTCTTCCAGGCTCGTGCCCGGAGGGAGGGACCGGTCCACGTAGACGAGGACCTGATTCGAGGTCGCGCGCTCGAAGTCGGCCAGCTTCTGGTTGAGGGCGGCGAGCCGATCGCGCGG
>DATMQU010000502.1:0-2236 GCA_035566715.1 Vicinamibacteria bacterium | reverse complement strand
GGGACGCTCCGCGCGATCACCGCCGCGTGGTCGGCGCGCTCGAAGGCGTCGCGGGCGTCCAGAAACTTCCGGGTGGCCACCGCGAATTCCCCCTTGGCGAACAGCTTCTCCCCCTCGCGCACGGCGGCCGTCGCCTCCGCGAAAGCGGGCTGCGCCCCCGCCCGGGCCCGATCGGCCGCGGTCTTGGATTCGCCCATGGACTTCCGCGCGTCCTCCGCCTGGACCCGGAAGTAGCGGTTCAGCCGGGTGGCCAGCTCGGCCGCCACGGGATGATTGGGGTTGATGGCCAGCACTTTGGAAAGGGCCTGCGAGGCCTTGTCCGTGTCGCCGGCCTGGAAGGCGGTCCGCGCCTCGTTGGCCGCGCCGTCCAGCTCCTTCAGCGTGGCCTGGGCTCGATCCACGATCTTCTTCGCCTCTAGGTTCTGGGGATCGAACCTGAGCGCGCCCTCCGCCCTCTCCACCGCGCCCTCGAAGTTCTTGTCCTTGAGGCTTTCTTGGGCCAGCTCGAGCTGGCTGGTGACGAGGGCCTCCGTGAGGGCGTCCACCTGCTCCTTCTGCTTGGAGACCTCGGGGGCGGGAGTGGGAACCGCCAGGGGGGCATGGGTGCGCGTCCATTGAAAGAGGAGCGCTGCCCCCAAAAAGAGAACGAGCGCGCCCCCCAAGAGGTAGACGGGCACGGAGGAGCGGGCCGCGGGAGGGGGCATCGGACGCCCCGGCCGCGGCCCGGATCGGGTCGGGGACCGGGAGAGCGTACGCATGGAGCGGGGGCCGGGAAGCGTCCTTGGCCGGAGAGAGGCCGGGCCCCCGGGGCGGGCGACCGCGGGGGCGTTGACCAGGGTGCCGAGGGAGGGGTCGAGGATGGTCTCGTCCGCTTCCACGGGCTCGAGCGCGACCAGCCCCTCCTCCTCGTCCATCTCTCCCGCAATCACCTTGTCCGCGATGCGCAGCGCCTGCCTCATGTCGCCCGCGTTGCGGAAGCGCAGGGCGGGATCCTTGGCCAGCGCCCTCTCTATCAACCGCACGAGGATCTCGGGAAGGTCCGGCGTCCAATGCCGGACGGGCAGGGGATCGCTCTCCGCCACCTGGAAGAGGACGGCGTGAAGGGACTCGGCGTCGAAGGCCTTGTGCTGGGTCAGCAGCTCGTAGAAGACCGCCCCCAGGGAAAAGATGTCGGAACGGGCGTCCGCTTTCTGCCCTCGCACCTGCTCCGGGGACATGTAGTTGGGGGTGCCGAGGGTGGTGCCGGTTGCGGTGAGCTCCGAGGTGCCGAAGCGGGCCAGGCCGAAGTCCATGATCTTGACGTCGCCGTTGGGCAGGATGTGGATGTTGGCGGGCTTCAGGTCGCGGTGGATGACGTCTTTCTCGTGGGCGAAGGCCAGGCCGTCGCAGATCTGGCCCATGATCTTGAGTTTGTCCGAGAGCTCGCTCAGGGAGTCGCTGCCGATGAGCTGCTTGAGCTCCTTGCCCTCGAGCAGCTCCATGGCCATGTAAATGCGGCCGTGTTCCTCGCCGAAGTCGTAGACGGTGACGATGTTGGGGTGGTTCAGGCGCGCCGCCGACTGGGCCTCGCGGAGGAAGCGCTTGCGCGCCTCGCTCTCCACCGCGAGCTTGGCGGAGATCGTCTTTATGGCAACGTAGCGGTTGAGGACGGGGTCGAGGGCCTTGTAGACCACGCCCATGGACCCCTGCCCGATCTTGCCCAGGACTTTGTACTTCCCGATCGGCTCGAGTTCCACTCCGGGCGCCTCGGCGCGGTGGGTCCGCAAATAGGCGGCCACTCCGGGCCCTTGATCTTTAGCCGGCCAGGGATCATAGCATGGACCCGAGGTCCGGAATTTGACGCGGGGGACGGGTTGTTCCGGGGCCGCCCCGCGCTTGCCGCTTTAGCAGCCGGGCAGGGCTTCGACGAGGAGGCGCCCCGCGGCCAGGCTTCGGAGCTCCTCCGCCAGGTCCAGCGTGCGGAGCACGGCCTTCCGGGCGGCGGCCCGCTCCGCCTCCCCCGAGGCCAGGCGGCCCAGGAGCTCCTTGCCCCAGTCGTGGTGGTACTTCTCGTCGGGCTGGATCTCGTCCCGGTACATGCGCGCGGTCAGGGGGTCTCCCGCCGCCTCGCAGTACGCAATGAAGAGCTGGTTGGACTTGTAACCGATCGCCTCCCGGGCGAACTGGGTGGCGGCGATGCGCTCGACCGTCGTCTCCAGGGTCTCGAAGTACTGGTAGAGCCGGCTGTGGCCGCCGG